>NZ_JAEMQB010000126.1:0-11225 GCF_022759015.1 Tibeticola sp.
ACCGCCACCGTGCGGCAGGTGTCGAGCAGCCGCGCGATCGTCTGCGCTTCGCGATCAAAGGGGGCATCGGTCATCATGGACGCTCCTTTTTTTGAAGTTGAGAGCACTATTTTGTGCTGGCAATCGGCTGAAAATCGGGCTCGGCGGCCGCTGGGGATGCGGGGGCAGGGGGCGGGCCCGCTGACAACCGTCCCAAGGCCCCGCGCAGTTCATCGACCGAGATCAGTTCCGACAGCACCACGGGCGCCTGGCCCGGGGCGTGCAGGACGTAGACCGGCACGCCGTTGCGGCCCAGGCGGGCGAGTTCGGCGGTGATGGCGGGGTCGCGTCGGGTCCAGTCGGCGCGCAGCAGACGCACGTTCTTGGCCCTCAGGTCGGCGAGCACCGCAGGGTTCGCGAGCGTGGTTTTCTTGTTGTATTGGCAGGTCACGCACCAAGCGGCGGTGAAGTCCACGAACACGGCTTGGCCGCTGGCCACGATCGACTCGACCTTGCCCGGTGCCCAGGGCTCCCAGACCAGCGCGCCGTCGGCGGCCGCCGCGCTCGGCGTCGCCCCGGTGTCGCTGAGGCTGGTGGCCTCCATTTGCCCCACGCGCGGGCCGAAGGCGCTCGCCGTCCAGGCGAACAGCGCGAGCGCCACGGCGACTAGCGTCCAGCGCGCGCGGCCCTGCAGCGTGAACGCCCAAATGACGAAGGCGAGCGCGACCAGCAACGCCAGCAGCGCGCCGGCGCCGTCGATGCCGCTTTGCTGTCCCAAAACCCAGACCAGCCAGACGACGGTGGCAAACATCGGGAAGGCCATGAGGTGGCGGAAGGTGTCCATCCAGGCGCCAGGACGGGGCAGCGCGCGCGCGACCGCCGGTGAGAATGCGGCCACCAAATAGGGCAGCGCGAGGCCAAGCCCGATGGATGCGAACACGGCCAGCGCATGCACCCCGGGCAGGGCCACCGCAAAGCCGAGCGACGCGCCCATGAACGGCGCCGTGCATGGCGAGGCGACGGCCACTGCCAGCACGCCGGTGAGAAAGGCATCGGCGACTGGGTGGCGCGCATGCAGACTCGCGAGCGACGAGGGCAGCACGCTGCCGAACTCGAACAGCCCGGCGAGGTTCAAGCCAATGAGCGTGAACAACGCGGCCAGGCCCGCCACCACCCAGGGGTTTTGCAACTGGAAGCCCCAACCCAGGCTCTCGCCCGCCGCACGCAGCGCCAGCAGCAGCGCGCCCAGCGCAACGAAGGACACGACCACGCCCACGGTGTAGGCCAGGCCGCTGATGCGGTGCGCGCGGCGGTCCTCGGCATGCTGCGCAAAGGCCAGCACCTTGATCGCGAGCACCGGAAACACGCAGGGCATGAGGTTGAGAATCAGCCCACCGAGGAACGCACCGAGCAGCGCGGCGACAAGCCCGATGTCCGCGCCGCCGCCGGGCGCTGCCGGGGCCGCGCCCGAAGCCGCATTCGCCGCATTCGCTTGCAACGCCGCTTCGAGCGCCGGGGAGACGGTCGCCGCCGCGCGTGCGGCGGGCCAGCCGCCTTCGACGGTCGCGAGCACGCGCACGGCTTTGGGCGGCGCGCTGCGGCCTTCGCGCACACTCAGCACCAGCGGGAGCTGCTCGGGGCTGCTGCTGCGGTCTTTGGAGAGGGGCACCGCGGCTTCCCAGACCTCGCCGGCCCAGCGCTGGGTGGCTTGGGGGTGCTCGGTGCTCGCCGATTCGAGCACTTCCGGCGTTTCGGGAAACACATCGAGCGCTAGGCCGCGCCAAGCCTCGGGCAAACCGGTGATGCGCAGCTGCAGGCGCTCACCCTAGACCCGGGCTCGAGTGAGGGCGCGGCTGGCCAGGTCGGTGGGCGCGGCGTCGAACGCGGCTTCGAACTCGGCGCCATGCAGCGCGACCGAGCCTTCGAGCGGCAGCGACAGCGCGAACTCGCCCTCTTGCGGAATGCACTCTTGTCGACAGACCAGCCAGCTCGCCTTCACCCGCACATCGAGCTTGCCGCTGGCCGGTGCTCGATAGTCGGCCGTGAAGCGCAGCGGCACGGGCAGCAGCACGGTGCCGTCGTAGCCGTAATTCACCAGCGGCGGCACGGGCAGCTTCTTGGGCGCAGGCCAGACGATCTCACCGGCTTGCACGCCCGGGGGCAGCGTCCATTCCAGCGTGGTCGGCAGGCCCGAGTCGCCGGGGTTTTTCCAGTAGGTGTGCCAATGCGGCTGGTGCACCAGTTTGAGGCCCAGCCACACCGGGTGGGCGGCGGCCTGGCCCGGATCGCGCGGCAGGCCTTGCGGCGCATGCGCGAGCAGTTCGGCGCGAACCTCGGGCGTGGTGACCACGCTTTTGGCAAGAATTTGCGCGAAGCCCGGCGTGAAATGGCACAACAGTGCTATTAAAAAAAGAGCTACTCGTAGGGGGTGTGGCAACATGGTCAGGCGCATGGGGGCTTGGGTTCAGGGGCGCGGGTCTTTGTTTTGCACCGCGCAATGCCCTTCGGAGTGCGGGCGCGGGCGCAAGGTTCCCGTGCCGCTGTGGGCGGTCGATCACTATAGGGCAACGCTGAACCAGTCCCCTGCGCGCCATCGCGGGAACCGATTCAACGTCGCCGTAGCGGCATTGCACCCATCGGCTGCTGCGCGAATAATCCCCCAGGAACGGTTTTCTGTGCAGGAGAACCTCATGCCTAGCCTGGATGTTGCGTTGGTTCGCGCGCTCGAACCCTGGGCCGAACGGGTGCGCTTGCGCGCGCCGCTGCCCCTGTGCATTTGCTGGGGTGACGAGCCCTCGGCTGCGGTGTATTTGTGCGCGCCGCCGCACGAGCCCACGGTGCGGCTGACGCTGCGCAGCCCCAAGGCGCTGCCCGCGCTGCTTTCGCCCAGCCTTGAATCGCTGGGCGAGGCGTATGTCGAAGGCCACATCGACTTCGAGGGCTCGGTGTCCGAGATCATCGACACAGCCTGGCGGCTCGCCGAACTGGCCGCCGAAGAGGCTGCCGACTCAGCTGCTGCCGAAGCAGCCGTGCCCGCGCCCAGCGTGCTCGATCGGCTGATGCAGCGTATGGCGACCGCGTGGCAAGACCGGCAGCGCGCCCGCCACACGCCCGAGGCCGACCGGGCGGCCATCGAGTACCACTACGACGTCTCCAACGACTTCTACGCGCGGTGGCTGGACCCAGCGATGGTTTACTCCTGCGCGTACTTCGAAACGGGCGAGGAGACCCTGGCCGAGGCGCAGCAGAAGAAGATCGACCACATCCTCACCAAGCTGCGGCTGGCGCCGGGGCACACGCTGCTCGACATCGGCTGCGGTTGGGGTGCCTTGGTGCTGCGCGCGGCCGAGCGCTTTGGCGCGCGTTGCGTGGGCATCACCCTGTCGCAAAACCAGTACGAGCTCGCGCGCGATCGGGTGCGCGAGGCCGGCCTGGAAGACCGCGTGGAGATCCGGCTGCAGGACTACCGCGAGGTCGAGGGCCGTTTCGACCGCATCAGCAGCGTGGGCATGTTCGAGCATGTGGGCCTGGCCAACCTGCCGCAGTACTTCCGCCGCATCCACGACCTGCTGGCCGATGACGGCTGGGCGATGAACCACGGCATCACCAGCACCGACCCCGACGACGGCGAGACGCCCTACGGCGGCGGGCGCTTCATCGACCGCTACGTCTTTCCGCAGGGCGAGTTGCCGCACATCGGCACCGTGCTCACGACGATGCAGCGCGGTGGCCTCGAAGCCTTCGACGTCGAAAACCTGCGCCGGCACTATGCCCGCACGCTCGCGTGTTGGAGCGAGGCCTTCGAGGCCCGCGCCGAGGAGCTGCGCCGCATGGTGGACGAAAAGCGTTTTCGCATCTGGCGCGTCTACCTCGCGGGCTGTCGCTGGGCCTTCGAGCACGACCGCATCGCGCTCTACCAGGTGCTGTGCCGCCGCGCCGGCCGTCCCGCGCGCGAGCTGCCGTGGTCGCGGCGCTGGATGTACGCGGCCGGCTCATCGTGAGGTGCGCGCGCCGCCCGGCGGGAAGCGCTCGAACACCTCGGGCAGCGTTTTCGGCGCGTGGATGCGCAGCTGCTTGTTGACGTTCTCGCGGCCGTAAACGACCTCGATGTCCGATTCGCGCACGCCGAACTGCGGCGCGAGAAAGCGCACCATGTAGTCGGTGGCGCGGCCGTTGACGGGCGGTGCCTTGACGCTCACGCGCAACTGGTTGGCCAGCGGCTCGCCGATCGCGTCTTTCTTGGCGCTCGGTTTGCCGAGGATGTTGACGACGAGCACGTCGCCGTCCCAGCAGTAGAACGAATCTCCGGTGGCGTTGCGGGCTTGCATGAGGCGGGGCTGGCGGGGCCTTGTTCAGCGTTGCCTCCATCATAGGTCGCGCCGCGCCCCATCTTCGCTACCATGCGCGCATGAACCCACCTGCGCGCTATTGGGCCCAACTCTGCACCACCGATTTTGCGGCGCTCGACCGGGCGCGGGCGATCGCCGTGCTGCCGGTCGCCGCGACCGAGCAGCATGGGCCGCATCTACCGCTGTCGGTGGACGCAACGCTGGTCGACGGCATCGTGACGGCGGCCTTGCCGCATCTGGCACCGGACCTGCCGGCGCTGTTTTTGCCCACGCAGGCCGTGGGCTTCAGCCCCGAACATGCCGCCTTTCCCGGCACGCTCACGCTCAAGGCCGAGACGGTGATGCGGCTGTGGACCGAAGTGGCCGAGTGCGTGGCCGCAGCGGGTGTGCGCAAGCTCGTCCTCTTCAACAGCCACGGCGGGCAGGTCGGTCTGCTCGACCCGGTGGCGCGGGATTTGCGCGCGCGGCTCGGAATGCTGGTCTACACGACGAGCTGGTTCCAGCTGCCGCTGCGCGACGAAACCGGCGCCGATCCACAGGCCGCCTTTGGCGCCGAGGAGCAGCGTTTTGGCATCCACGCCGGGGCGATCGAGACTTCGATGATGCTCGCGTTGGCGCCCGCTTCGGTGCGCATGCAGGCGGTGCGGTCCTTCGCCTCGGCCGCGCAGGCGCGCGCGGCGGCCTTTCCCCTGCTGGGTGACGGCCGCAGCGCCAAGCTGGCCTGGCAGATGCAGGACTACAACCCCGAGGGTGCCGTGGGCAATGCCGCGGCCGCCGACGCCGCCGTGGGCCGCTCGCTGGTTGAGGCCGCCGGCCGCGCGCTGGCGCAGCTGCTGACGGAGATCGACCGCCTGCCGCCCGACACGCTGCGCAGCCGCTGACGCCGCTTTCAGCGAATCCGCACGGGGGCTGGTTGTGCGTGGCCATAATTTCGCATCATCCCGACCCCAGGAGCCCACCATGACCCCACCCCGCCGCCTCTGGCTCAGCCGCGCCCTGTGCGCCCTCGCCGCCTGCACCGCCTTCGCCGCTTCGGCCCAGACGGGAGCGGCCGTCAAGCTGCTGGTGGGTTTTCCGCCCGGCGGCGGCACCGATGCGGTGGCGCGCGTGCTCGCCGAGCCGCTGCGTGAGGCCCTGGGCGTGCCCGTGGTGGTGGAGAACAAGCCCGGCGCGGGCGGCCAGATCGCTGCGCAGACGCTCAAGGCCGCGCCGGCGGACGGGCACACCTTCTTCGTCTCGCACGACCACACCATCACCATCCTTCCGATGGTGGTGAAGAACCCCGGCTATGACAGTGCGCGCGACTTCGTGCCGGTGGCGGGCTTTGCGAGCTTCGTCAACGCGTTTGCGGTTTCCGGCGGCACCCCGGCCAAGAGCTTCGACGAGTACCTGGCCTGGGTGAAGTCCCAAGGCGGCAAGAGCAACGTGGGCATTCCCGCACCGGCGTCCACGCCGGAATTCCTGGTGCAGCTCATCGCCAAGCGCTACGGTCTGGATCTGGTCGCCGTGCCCTACCGCGGCAGTGCGCCGATGATGGCCGACATGCTGGGCAACCAGATCGCCGCGGGCGTGGGCTCGGTGCCCGACTTCATCGAAAACCACAAGGCTGGCAAGCTGCGCGTGGTGGCCGTGCTCGGGGGCAAGCGCCAGGCCACGCTGCCCGATGTGCCGACCTTTGCCGAGCTGGGCTTGAAGGGGCTCGAAGACGAGCCGTTCTACGGCGTCTTCGCGCCCGCCGGCACGCCCAAGGAGGCGCTGGAGCGGTTTTCCGCGGCGCTCGCCAAGGTGCTGGCGCAGCCCGCGGTGCGGGACCGGCTCACCGCGATGGGCTTGACGGTGGAATTCATGACCGGCGCGCAGCTCGCCGCGCGCGAGGCGGCCTACCGCAAGACCTGGGCCGGCATCATCGAAAAGAGCGGGTTCAAGCCGCAGTGAACACCGCCCCCGCGTTCGCCGTCACCCGCGACGTCGCATCCACCTTCGTGCCAGCACCGCTGCGCCGCTTCGATCGTCCTGACGCTGCGGCGCTGGCGCTGGCCGACCTCGGCGCGCTGCGCGAGCGTCTGCGCGCGCTGGGCGCGAACGACGCGCATCAGCACCGGGTGCTGCGGCTGTGGTCCCAGGCCCGGCCGCAGACCAGCGGGCGGCGCCGTGTCGAAGACTTTTTGCCCAAGCCGCTGCGCGAGGCGCTGCCCGCGCTCAGCGAGGCGCTGGCGGGCCTGGCGCGGCTGCACAGCCTGCACCCGGCCGAGGACGGCTCGGCGCGCCTGCTCGTCGCGCTGGCCGACGGGCAGACGGTCGAGAGCGTGCTGCTCGCGCCGGGGCGCACGCCGGGCTTGTGCGTCTCCACCCAGGTGGGCTGCGCGGTCGGCTGCGTGTTTTGCATGACCGGCCAGGGCGGGCTGCTGCGCCAGCTCGGCAGCGCCGAAATCGTTGCGCAGGTTGCATTGGCGCGCACGCTGCGGCCGGTGAAAAAGGTGGTGTTCATGGGCATGGGTGAGCCCGCGCACAACCTCGACGCGGTGCTCGATGCGATCGAGCTGCTCGGCACTGCGGGCGACATCGGGCACAAAAACCTGGTGCTCTCGACCGTGGGCGATGCCCGCGTGTTCGAGCGGCTGCCGCGCTGCCGGGTCAAGCCGGCGCTGGCGCTCTCGCTGCACAGCACCGACGCCGCGCGCCGCGCTGAACTGCTGCCGCGCGCGCCGCGCCTGTCGCCGCAGGAGCTGGTCGAGGCCGCCGATGCCTGGGCGCGCGAGAGCGGCTACCCGGTGCAGGTGCAGTGGACCCTGATCGAAGGCGTCAACGACGGCGACGACGAACTCCAGGGGCTCGAACGCCTGCTGCACGGTCGCTACGCCGTGCTCAACCTCATCCCCTACAACGCCGTGCCCGGCCTGCCCTGGCGCCGGCCCGACTGGGCGCGCGCCGCCGAAATGGCGCGACACCTGCACCGCCGCGGCATCCTCACCAAGCTGCGCCACTCGGCGGCGCAGGATGTCGAAGGCGGCTGCGGCCAACTGCGCGCCCGCGCGGTCGCGGCGGGTGCGGGAATCGGCTGATCGGGACCGTGCGATTGCTCCTATAAAAAGAGCAGACAGTGACCGTTTGAAGCGGGTGGGTCGCCGTTTTTCTTCAATGTCGGGGCGCGGCGTTCAGGGCGACGCTGGATGAGTTCCCGCGATGGCGCGCGACAGGGGGGTCAGCGCTGCATGGCGCCCGTGATGATGGCCTTGGCGTCCTCGATCGTCCAGGCAGAGCCGCCGCCGGACGACGGGAAGCCGATCAAGGCCAGCGTGCTGCCGTCGGCGCGCGTGTGCGCATAGCGTCCGTCGACGAGGATCACCAGCGGGGTGTGGCTCGTTATGCCCAGGGCGCGCAGGCGCTGGGCCCCGGCGGGCGACTCCATGTCGGTTTCGACCCACCGGACGCGCTTGCCTTGCTGGCCCAGCCAATCGCGCAAGGGCTTGAGCGCGTTGAGCACCGGCGGGTGCGCAAACGCGATGATCTCCACCGTGGGGTTGGCGGCATGGGCGCTGGCAGCGGCGGCAAGCAGCAGGCTGAGGAAGCCGCGGCGGGGCAGGGGAAGACGGGGCATGGGGATGGGCCTGAGGGTTGAGCGTTGAGCGTTGGATCGAACGCCGAATCCGGTCCTCGCGCGCGGGCACGGGGTCGGATTCAGCAGTGGTTGTGGCGCTTCCACATTTCTTCATGGCCGATGGCTTTGGCGAAGTCGGGCACTTTGCATCGCTCGGCCTCGGCTGCAGCCGCGGCAGTGGCTGCGGACGCGGCTGAACCTGGGGCGTTGGCGGGTGCGCTGGCTTGCGGCGCAACCGCCGCGGTTGTCTCTGCCGCAGGGGCTTTCATCGCCGCCGCCGTCGGCGTGGGCGCCGGAGCCAGCAGCGACGCGGCCACGGCCAGCACCGCGGCATAGGCCGCAGCAGCGGCAGCTTGTCGGCGATCCACCTGCACGGCGGGGTCGGGCGGCAGAGCGCAGCTGCCGCCGGGACAGTGCTGCGCGGCCTCGGGCCGGATGAGGTTGTAGAGCTTGCAGCCGATGCAAATCCCCAGCGCCGATTCGAAGAACATCAGCGTCAGACACGTCGCGCAGACCAAAATGTTGAGCGGCCCGATGACCTGCTGGACCACGACCAGCACGAACATCGTCAGCGCCAGCACGAAGCCGATGGCCCAGGCGAAGCGCTTTTGCGGCGCGCCCACCCATTCGGGCTGCTGCCGGCGCACCAGCCATTGCCCCAGAACCAGACTCGGCGCCCAGCGTGGGCTCACGAACAGCCGCAGCGCGAAGTCGATCAGAAAGGCCACGACGAACAGCCGCGTGGGCTGGAAATTGCCGAGCAGCCAGGCATTCATGAAGGAGATCAGAGCCGGCACGAACAGCAAACCCGCAGCCGCGCGCACCGCCCGTTCATTGAGCACCGGCACCTCGTAGCCGGGCACAGACTCGCCAAAACGCCGCCAGTTCGGCGTGGGGGGTGTTGGTTTGAGGGCAGCATCCTTGGTCATGCAGCGCAGTATGCGTTCGCAGCGCCGACGCGGCATATGATGTCTGTCATACGACCCGGCGCAACGCCGGACCCGCCCCCCCGCGCACCATCCCGGCCCATCATCCTAAATCCGGCAGTTGGGCGCACCCGGGCGGGCCGTCATCGGGCGCGCGGGCAAGGCGCAAACCACAGCCATGGCGTTTGCCATGGCGAGGATTTGCAACGCCGCCCCCGCGCCCAAGGGCGGCTCGAACGGGTGCGCAGCGCTCACCCAAGCGGTGAACGGCCTCCGCACCGAAAATTGTTGAAGCGTCAACACCTTGCGTTTCACGAAAAGCGGTCAACTGCCGGATTTAGGATCATTCAGCGTCACCCGAAGCGCCGCCCGCTATGGACACCGCCGTACCCGACACGCTACCCGACACCCTGGCCGAGCTTTTGCCCACGCCTTTGCATGCCCAGTGCCGCACCATGTCGGTGGCGCGGGGCGAGCGGCTGTTTCACACCGGGGCCGTGCCGGAGTGGATGTTTTTCGTCGCCGCTGGCGAGGTGGTGCTCGAGCGCCCGGGTGTCGGGGGCGCGCTGCTCGTGCTGCAGCGCCAGCGCCAGGGTTTCGTGGCCGAGGCCAGCCTGCAATCGGCGCGCTACCACTGCGACGCCCGCGTCACGCTGTCCGCGCGCATCACCCGCATCCCGGCGGCGGCGCTGCGGGCCGCGCTGGCGGCGGACGCGGCGTTTGCGCTGCGCTGGATCGCCATGCTCAACGGCGAACTGCGCCGGCTGCGCCAGCAGTGCGAGCGGCTGTCCCTCCAGCGTGTGCAGGACCGCTTGCTGCATTGGCTCGCCACCGCGCCTGGCGGGCGTTTCGAGACCGCCGCAGGCGGGCTCAAGTCCCTCGCGGCCGAACTCGGCGTCTCGCACGAGGCGCTCTACCGCTGCGTCGCGCGGCTCGAGGCGAGCGGCCAGATCCGACGCGAGCCCGCGGCCGTCGTGTGGGTACGCGACGCGCATCCCAAACCACCGACGGGCGTGCGCCGTCGCACAGAGTGCAAAAAACAGGAGTCATCGCCATGAACCCCGTCGCCCCCACCACGGCCGCCTTTCCCGCCGCGCCGAGCCTGCGCCCCTTGCGCGGCGTGCGCATCACGAGCCTGGCGCTCAATCTGCCGGGGCCGGCGGCTTTGATGCGGCTCGCGAGCATGGGCGCGCGCTGCCTGAAAATCGAGCCGCCCGCGCCCCCGGGTGCGCCGGCCGACACCCCAGGCGACCCGATGGGGCAGTACAACGCCGGCGCCTATGCGCAACTGCATGCAGGCATTCGCCGCCGCACGCTCGACCTCAAGACCGAGGCCGGGCAGGCGGCGCTGGCGCGGGAACTGGCGCGCAGCGATGTGCTGCTGACCTCGTTTCGGCCCTCGGCGTTGCGCAAGCTCGGGCTCAGTGCCGGGCAGCTGCGGCGCACACATCCGCACTTGTCCCTGGTGGCCATCGTCGGCGCGCCGGGCGCGCGGGCCGAAGCGCCGGGGCATGACCTGACCTATCTGGCCGAAGCCGGCTTGGTCCCCGGCCTCGAGCTGCCGCCGACCTTGTTCGCCGACATGGCTGGCGCCTTGCTCGCGAGCGAGGCGGTGCTGCAAGTCGTGTTGGCCCAGCGCGCGCCGGGCGGCACGGCCCAGCGGGGCGGCATGGCCCGGCGGGGTCGATCGGTCGAGGTGGCGCTGTCGGAAGCCGCCGCCTGGCTCGCGCTGCCCTTGCGCTGGGGCCTCACTCAGCGCCAAGGCGCCGTGGGCGGCGCGCATGCGGGCTACCGGGTCTATGCCTGCGCCGACGGCCGCGTGGCCGTCGCCGCCCTCGAGCCCCACTTCGCGCAGGCGCTTTGCCGTGCTGCCCAGATCGAATACCGCAGCCTCTCCACCCTGTTCGCCCCCGAGACCCATGAGCGCCTCACGCGCTTCTTCGCCGGGCAGACCCGCGCCGCGCTCGACGCCCTCGCCGAGCATGCGGATATTCCGTTGCAGACCCTGGGCGAAGCCGAATGAAAGGCCCTGCCGGGTATCGACGCAGGTAGCAGCCTCATGACGGCCGCACCGCTTTGACGCCGTTGAACGCCATGCGAACAGTCAGGGATATTCAACAGGTGTCACGGTTATGTCACAAAAGTTTCCCAAGATGAGGCTGCGCATTTCAGGCAACGCTGAATAGGTCCCCGCGATGGCGATGCGCGGCGCGCGAGGGGCTTGTTCAGCGTTGCCCTAACCTCACGCGATGTGATGGCCTGCGTGGAACCTTGTTATGGCATCAAACAGCGAGCCTTCTTTCACGGCCGCAGACCCGGACAATGAAATGCTCGACCGGCTTTTGGCGGTCATCCAGCAGCGGACGCTGACGG
>NZ_JAEMQB010000035.1:0-5260 GCF_022759015.1 Tibeticola sp.
CTCGATGAAACGCAGCACGCGGCCATCACCCGGACCCTTGGCCGACTGGCTGGCCGGTCGCTGGCGCCCGAATTCAGCGAAGACGCCATGCTCAAGGCGGGGGTGTGCATCATGGCCGGCTCGTGGGTGCTGATGGCCAACCTGCGCGACGAACTCGGCTTTTTCAGCGAAAGCTTCGATCATGGCCGCTGAAGCCGGGCTGCTCGAGCGCCTGGCGCAGCGGGTGGACGACTACCGCTTCACCCTGCGGCTGGGTGAGAAGGGGCGGGTTGCCTCGGTAGGCGACGGCATCGCCTGGGTCTATGGCCTGCCCTCGGCGGCGGCGGAGGAAATCCTGCGCTTCGAGGACGGCAGCCGCGGAATGGTGTTCGAGTTGCAAAAGGAGCGCCTCGGGGTGATTTTGCTCGATCCGGAGGCGAATATCGCTTCCGGCTCGCTCGTTTCCCACACCGGCGAGCGTCTTGAAATTGGCGTTGGTGATGACCTGCTCGGGCGCGTGGTGAATCCGCTGGGCAAGCCCCTCGATGGCCTTCCGCCTTATGATGCCGAGGGATTTTCACCCCTGGAGGGTGCCTCGCCCCCGATCGTGGCGCGCGACTTCGTCAACCGCCCGCTTTACACCGGCACCAAGGTGGTCGATACCCTGATCCCCATCGGTCGCGGTCAGCGTCAACTCATCATCGGTGATCTGGGGAGCGGCAAAACCTCGCTGGCGCTGGACACGGTGATGGCGCAGGCCGGACAAGGGGTGAAGTGCGTTTACGTCATGATCGGCCAGAAGCGCTCCGAGGCGGCACTGGCCATCGACCTGCTGCGCCGTCACGGGGCGCTGGCCTACACCACGGTGGTGGTGGGGGAAGCCACCGCCACGCCTGGCATGAAATATCTCGCCCCCTTCGCCGGGTGCGCCATTGCCGAGGGCTGGATGCGCCGTGGCGAGGACACTCTGGTGGTGTATGACGACCTCACCACCCATGCCCGCGCCTACCGCGAGTTGTCGCTGCAGATACACCGCCCACCAGGGCGCGAGGCCTACCCCGGCGACATCTTCTACCTGCATGCGCGTCTGCTCGAACGCTCCACCCGGCTCTCGCCTGAGCACGGTGGCGGCAGCCTGACGGCCTTGCCGCTGGTGGAAACCGAAGAAGGCGAGATCGCCGCCTACATCCCCACCAATCTCATTTCCATCACCGACGGCCAGATCTATCTCGACCGGCGCCTTTTTGCCGCCGGCATCCTGCCGGCGGTGGACGTGCCGCTATCCGTATCGCGCATCGGCGGCAAGGCGCAGCACCCGCGCATCAAGGAAGAGGCGGGCAGGATGAAGCTCGATTACCTGCAATTTCTCGAACTGGAGGTTTTCACTCGTTTCGGCACCAAGCTCGAAGCGGGCGCCGAGGCCAAGATCCGGCGCGGTCGGCTGCTGCGCGAAATCCTCAAGCAGGAACGACTGAATCCATTGCCTGCCTCCTTTCAGCTTGCCTGGATGATCGCCTTCAATGCCGGGCTGCTCGATGCATTTGCGCCGGATGCCCTGCCTGACAAGCTGAAAAAGCTGCTCGTTGGTATTGCGCGTGAGCCCATGACGCTGGATACGCCTCGGGACGAATGGCTGGCGCGACTGAAAAATTGGCTTGGGCTCGAGCCATGAGAGGCCAGGCCGAACTCTCGCTGCGCTTCGCGCGACTCAATGAAATCAGCGGCATCATGACGGCGATGAAAAGCCTGTCGCTGGTGGAGACGAAGAAGCTCGCCCGTTTCATCGGCCACCAGCACCGCATGCTCGCTAACATCGAAGCGGCGGCGGCCGATTTCCTGAATTTTTTCCAGGTCACGAGTTCGGCTGAGGCGCCGATCATCCTGATTCTGGTCGGCTCCGAGCGCGGTTTTTGTGGCAACTTCAACGAGCGCGTCCTCGCGGCCCTCGACACGCTCCCGCGTCAGAATCCCACCGCAGCGCTCGTGGTAGTGGGCAGCCGCCTCGCGGCCAAGCTGGCTAGCCGCCCCGGAGTCGTCGCACGGCTCGACGGCGCCTCCGTGACGGAAGACGTGCCCGCTGTGCTGAATCGCGTCATGGATGCCCTGCACCTGGCGAGCACCGCGTCCGGCGCGGGCGCGACGCTCTTCAGCCTGGCGCATGAAGCAGAGGGCGAACCAGCCCTGAAGCGCCTCCTGCCCTTCGATCCGCCAACCGCGCCACACTTTGCGCACCCGCCGCGCCTGCAACTCGCGCCGCCGGAATTCTTTGCCGAACTGCTCGACCAGTACCTGCTCGCTGCCCTCTACGGCCTGCTCTACGAGTCGCTCTCGGCGGAGAGCCGCCAGCGCCTGGCGCACATGGAACAGGCTCTCGACCGCCTCGGCGAAACCATCGACCGCCTCGCGTTGAAGCGCAACGCCTTGCGACAGGAAAAAATCGTCGAGGAAATCGAAGTGATCCTGTCCAGCGAGATGGCGTTCCGTAACCATGGTTGACGACCCGATAATTCGATGGGGAAATTCCCGCCTGCCTCACCGCCGGTGCCTGCGATTGTCCATGGTCTATCGTAACGATTTGAACAGGACGCCGGCGATCCCGGGTCCAGGAGATTGCAATGCCTAGCCCCGCCAATGCTCTGGTCGATCCCCTCCTCGTGGAAGCCGAGATAGAGGCGGAGCGCACGACGGCGTGGGTTCGCATTGCAATAGGCTTGATACTCGCCGTCGGCTTCTTCGGCATCGGCGGAGGCGCGTCCGTGGGCGAGCACGGCGGCATCCGGTACCCCGTCATCGTCATTGGTTTCCTCGGACTCGGTGCAACGTCGCTGATCGTGGTGGCGACCAGGCGCTACGTCCCTTGGCTGGCATACGTATTCTCAGCCGGAGACGCGGCGATGATCACGTTCAACATCTGGGAAAGTCTGCGCGTCAGCCACCTAAGCGCAAACTGGATAGCTGCGTTGCCCGCAATATGGGCGGCCCCGTTGATCCTGGCCGTCGGCGCGCTTCGCTATCGGCCAGCGATTCAGCTCTGGACCACGGTGCTCCTGACAATCGGATATGGAATTGTCGTCGCGGATCTGGGCTTTGCGTCATATGCGGCACACCGAGATGCCGCCGTCCTTGACTTGACACCCGGGGCAGCCCTGGACCGCCTGTTCTCTCTTCCTCCCAACGTGATGCGACTCGTCATGCTGACCCTGATCGGGCTGATCACAGCTCTCGTCATGACCCGGTCTCGCCGCCTTCTCTTTCGAGTGGTGACGGAAGCAACGAACCGGACGAGCCTCGCTCGCTTTTTGCCAACGGAGGTTGCTTCGATCATTGAGGCCGGCAAACTTGCGGAATGGCGGCGCGGACGACGCCAGAGGGTGACGGTTCTGTTCGTGGATATGCGCGGGTCAACAAGCCTGGCAGAAAGGATGGATCCATCCAGGCTGTCGGTACTCATCTCGTCCTTTCGGCGGCGCGTGACCCGAGCCGCACTGATGCACGGTGGTGTAATCGACAAGTTCATAGGCGACGGCGCTCTATTGCTCTTTGGCATACCGGAGCCGAAATCCGATGATCCTGCACGCGCGATCGCATGCGCCCGCGAGATCCTCAGATTGATCGACGGGTGGAATCGGAAGCGTCGCTTCGACCCACCCGTCCGTGTCGGGATCGGCGTTCACATGGGCGAAGCCTACTGCGGCGTGGTCGGAGATGACGCGCGACTCGAATTCACGGTACTTGGCGACATGGTCAACGTAGCAGCGCGGATCGAACAGGCGACCAAGATCTTCCAGTTTCCGTTGCTCGCCTCGGCCGCCGTGGTTGAGGCGGCGGGGCAAGGCGCAGCATGGATCGAGGTCAGTCACGAAACGCTGCCCGGGAGGATGGAGCCGGTAGTCATCCTTGTTCCGCGGGATTCCAGGAAGTGGCCCCTGACAACTGGACCGGTGGACAATCAATAGCTCTTCCCGATGCCAGGTCCTCGCTGATCTGACGGAAGACCGAAAATCGCCCGAGGGAAAAAGTTTACAAATCCCCGATCCGAGGAATTCGTCAACGCTGTCCTGGCATTGCGTCACGCATAGTGGCATCCGCTCGACACGGCATGCAGAGTTTCAGCCGCTCGATTCCCTCCTGCTGGATCAGCGGATGTTCCTTTACCAGTTCCATGCTGCGCATCAGTGTCCGGCGGCTGATAAAGGGAGTGCCACATCGAATGCACTTGAAGGGCTCATCGGTAAAGAGCACTTTCGCTTCCTCGCGCACGGCGCGGCAGAGCGTGATCTGGGGAATCAGCTGTATGGCGTGCTCAGGGCATCCACGTTCGCAAAGTCCACATTGGACGCAGCGGGACTCGGTGAACTGCAGCTCGGGCAGCGCGTCGCTCCCGTTCGACAGCGCATAGGTGGGACACAGGTTCACGCACGCAAAGCAAAGGGTGCATCGTTCCTTGCTCACAACCACAGCGCCGATTGAAGATCGCTCCGGCAGCCTCATGGGTACAACCGACGGCGTCTTGCCCTGGGCAAGGTGATCGAGCGCGGCGTAAAGCGTTGACCGCTTGCTTTCTCCTGTCAGCGGGCCCGCGACGGTGCCAATGGAAGCGGCAGGCGCAGGTGATTGTGTGTACGCGCCCCCGATCAAAACGACGCGGCTGGGCGGCTCGCCGAGTGCGGTCAGAACGGCACGGGCCACGGCGATTTCATCATGCAGCGCACGCAGCGACGCTTGCGGCGTATTAGCACCAGCGACGAGCGCGACTTGGGTAGCGCCCCAAGCTAGGGTCGCGAACCATGCCTCGATCCCGAACGAGGCCAGTGCATGGACCGAATGCAATAACGCATCGGGCGCGTCCAGCAGGGATTGCGCAGCACCGGAAGGCGCACCTTCCGCCGAGACCACGACCAGCCGCGGCGACGCGGCGCCGGTTGCGCGCCATGCGTCGAGCATGACCCGAACCGTCTCCAGTGTCGTCGCAGCTGGTGGATACGCGTAGCGCACCGCTCCGTCGGGACAGACCGCCGTGCACGTCCCGCAGCCTTGGCACAGAAACGGATCGAATTTGACCTTGGCGCCGACGCTCACGATGGCTCCGGTCGGACAGGCATCGAGACACCGGGTGCAACCGGTCACACTCGCCGCGCCATGCGTGCATCGCTCGGGCTCATAACCAAAGTAGCGCGGCTTGTACCAAGCGCCAGGTTGAGCGCGGATGCCTTCAAGGGCGACACGCAGTTCCGCATCACCGCGCGGCGCGTAGTAGCCGAGCGGCCGCACCTCGTGCGCA
>NZ_JAEMQB010000078.1:0-10476 GCF_022759015.1 Tibeticola sp.
GCGCCGGCCGGTGCGAACTGCGCCGGCAATGTGACGCACGGTCGAAATGCTCGCCGCAATCGGCCAGCCCAGGGCCTGGGCTTGGCGCTGCAACTGCATCGCCGTGATCGTGGTCTCGCCCACCGGCAGCAGCTGGCCGACCGCGTCGTGCAGCGGGTCTTTGAGCCGCGCGAGCGTGACCGGGCCGTGGTGCAAGGCCATGGCGACGGTGAACGCGGGCAGCGCGCGTCGGCCGCTGCCGAGGGTTTGCAGGTGCTGGGTCATGGCATGGGCCGCGCTGGCCAGGCCCAACGCCGAGCGCGCGGCACGCAGGCTGTGGCTGACCGATTCGGTGTCGGACGTGTCGGCAAAAATGGCGAGCAGGCCTTCGCCGACGAACTGCATCGAGCGGGCACCGAAGAGATAGACCGTATCGCCTGCGCTGCCGTAGAAACGCTTGACCAGACCGGTGAGCTCATCCGGTGTGAGTGCCTGGGCCAGCTCGGGAAACACCGGGATGTCGACGAACAACACCGTGGCGTCGCTCAAATGCTCGTCGTCGGCGGCCTGACCCGGGGCGGGCCAGCGCTCGCTCAAAGCCTTGGCCAGACGTTGCTCGTAGAGGCGCGAAAGATTGTGGGTGCGCTCTTCGACGGCCACGCGCACGGCAGCCTCGGTGGCGAGTTTTTGCATCTCGGCCTGCTTCTCGCGCCGGCGCAGCTGCGCAAGGACCGCTTCGCGCAGCTCGCCGGGGCGAAAGGGCTTGGTGATGTAGTCGTCCGCGCCCGTCGTCATGCCGATGCGCATGTGCGCGCGCTCCTGCAGCGAGGTGAGTAGGATGACCGGCAGCGCGGTGAATTCGGCTTGGCTGCGGAGTTGGGCCAGCATCTCGAAGCCGTTGAGCCCCGGCATGTGCACGTCGCTCACCACGAGGTCGGGCTTGACCGCCTGGATGAGCGCGAGCCCTTCGACCCCGTCGGACGCCGTCGCGACCTCGTGACCTTCTTTGCTGAGGACCGAGCGCACGAGCATGAGCGTGCCCGCGTCGTCCTCGATGACCACGATCGACGCCATGGGCTGTCCTTCAACCGAAGTGCACGACCTGCACGCCCGCGGGCGGGGCCTCGGGCCAGAGATCGGCATCGAAGGCGCGGTCGCCTTCCGGGTCGGGGCGGCCGGTGGCTTCGAGGTGCGCGAAGTCGTGCAGCCGTGCATCGAGCAGGTGCGAGGGCACGACGTTTTGCAGCGCATGCAGCATGTTGTCGAGCCGGCCCGGGAACTTCTTTTCCCACTCGCGCAGCAGCGCCACCGCTTGCGCGCGCTGCAGATTTTCCTGGCTGCCGCACAGCGTGCAGGGGATGATGGGAAACTGGCGGTGTTCGGCCCAGCGGATGAGGTCGCGCTCGGCCACGTAGGCGAGCGGGCGGATGACCACGTGCCGGCCGTCGTCGCTCACCAGCTTGGGCGGCATCGCCTTGAGCTTGCCGCCGAAGAACATGTTGAGCAGCAGCGTCGCGAGGATGTCGTCGCGGTGGTGACCCAGCGCGATGCGCGTGGCACCAAGTTCGCTCGCCACGCGGTAGAGGATGCCGCGGCGCAGCCGGCTGCACAGGCTGCACATGGTTTTGCCCTCGGGGATCTTCTCTTTGACGATGGAATAGGTGTCCTGCGTCTCGATGTGAAACGGGACGCCCAAGCCGCGCAGGTAGTTGGGCAGCACGTCGGCCGGAAAGCCGGGCTGCTTCTGGTCGAGGTTGACGGCGATGAGTTCGAAGCGCACCGGTGCGCGCGCCTGCAGCTTGAGCAGGATGTCGAGCAGGCCGTAGCTGTCCTTGCCGCCCGAGAGACAGACCATCACGCGGTCGCCCTCGCCGATCATCGAATAGTCGACGATGGCGCGGCCCACCTCGCGGCAGAGGCGTTTTTCGAGCTTGTGCGCCTCGAAGGCGGCGCGGCGGCGCGCGCGCTCGGTCTCGGCGGCGTCGGCGCTGGGGTTCAGGGTCGGGTGCATGGTCTGTGCAGGGGCGGGGCGGATGCGGCGTCGCTCACCATTGGCCGGCTTGCGCGCGGATGGCGACTTCGCAGTCGTCGAAGATTTCCAGTTTGGCGATTTTCACGCGCACGCCGATCACGCCGGGCAATTGCATCAGCCGGTGCGCGAGCTTGCCGATCAGCGTCTCGAGCAGATTGACATGCTCGGCGGTGCATTCCTCGATGATGATGCGCCGCACCTTGCGGTAGTCGAGCACCTGCGAAATGTCGTCGTCGCGCGGCAGCAGCGGTTGCGGGCCGAGATTGAGCTCGGCGTCCACCTGGATGGGCTGCGGCGCGGTTCGCTCATGGTCGAGGATGCCGAGGTTAGCGTCGAAGCGCAGCCCGGTGAGGCTGAGGCTTTGCGAGGCGTGGGCAATCGGGTGGGGCATGGGCGCCTTCACATCATCGAAAAATCGCGCTCGAACCGCATCAGGTGCTGGCCGCCGTCGACCAGCAGCGTGGTGCCAGTGAGCGCGCGGTTGGTGAGCGCAAAGCGAACTGCGTGCGCGACATCCTCGGGCGTGGACGAGCGGCCCAGCGGGCTGAGTCGGTGCAGCGCGGCGAACTTCTCGTCGCTCAGCCACGGGCTCGTGAGCGTGAGGCCCGGTGCCACCCCGACCACACGCAACCGCGGCGCCAGTGCCTGCGCGAGCAGCGTCACCGCGCTCTCGAGCGCCGCCTTGGAGAGCGTGTAGCTCAGGAAGTCGGGGTTGGGGTTCCAGAGCTTTTGGTCCAGCAGCGGCACCAGGACACCGTGGGCGTCGGCCTCGCCCGCCTCGGCGCGCGCGGCGAGCTGCGCGGCCAGCGCCTGTGCGAGGATGATGGCCGCGCCGCAGTTGGTGCGCAGGTGGCGCTCCATCGCCGCGTAGGAAAAGCTCGCGGCGTCGTCGTGCTCGAACAAAGCGGCGCTGTGCACCACGGCCTCGACCGGGCCCATCGTGGCGGCCACGCGCGGCAGCAGCATACGGGCGGCGGCCTCGTCGTCCAGATCTGCAGAAAAAGCGGCAGACCCGAGCGTCAAACGGTCACAGTCCGCTACTGTTTTGAGAGCTTCGTCGGCTGAATTGCGGTAGTGCACCGCCACCCGCCAGCCGTGCGCGGCCAGGTCCAGCGCGATCGCACGCCCGAGGCGCTGCGCTGCACCCGTGACGAGTACCACCCCGTGCGCAGGCGTGCAGCCGCCGGGCGCAACAACCAGCGCGGCGGGGGAGGGCATCGGGTCAGGGGCCATTGGGTGACAATCGGCGGGTGATGGACAAACGCGCAAGTGTACCGACGCCCCCCCCGCCGCGCGGCACCGAGGGGCATGCGGCTTTGGATCGCCTGTTGGCGCAGACCATCGCCGCGGCCGGCGGCTGGATAGGCTTCGACCGTTTCATGGCGCTGGCCTTGTATGCGCCGGGGCTGGGGTATTACAGCGGCGGCGCGCCCAAGTTCGGCCACTTTCCGCAGGGCCAGAACGGCGCGGGCAGTGATTTCGTCACCGCGCCTGAACTCTCCCCGCTGTTTGCCCAGACGCTGGCCGTGCCGCTCGCCGAGGCTCTGGCGCGTACCGGCACCGATGCGCTGTGGGAGTTCGGCGCCGGCAGCGGCGCACTGGCCGCGGAGCTATTGGCGGCGCTCGACGCGATGGGGGTGGCGGTGCGCCGCTACACCATCGTGGAAGTCTCGGGCAACTTGCGTGCGCGGCAACGCGAGCGGCTCGCGGCTTGGGGTCAGCGGGTGCAGTGGGCCGACACCCTGCCCGATGCGATCGAGGGCGTCGTCATCGGCAACGAGCTGCTCGACGCGATGCCGGTCAAGTTGCTGGCACGGCGCGGCGGGGTGTGGTTCGAACGTGGCGTCGCGCGCGCGGCCGATGGTGCCTACGCCTGGGTGGAACGCCCGACCGAGCTGCGCCCGCCGATCGAGCCCGAGGGGCGGCACGACTACCTGACCGAAATCCACCCCCAAGCCGAAGCCTTCGTCGCCACCCTGGCCGAACGGCTGCGCGCCAGTCCCCGCGGCGGCGCGGCCTTTTTCATCGACTACGGCTTCCCCGAAGCCGAGTACTACCACCCCGAACGCAGCGCCGGCACGCTGATGTGCCACCGCGCGCATCGCGCCGACGCCGATCCGCTCTCGGACGTCGGCGAGAAAGACATCACCGCGCATGTGAACTTCACCGGCATCGCACTCGCCGCGCAGGATGCGGGCCTCTCCACCCTGGGTTACACCGCGCAGGGCCGGTTTCTGCTCAACTGCGGCATCGCCCAGCGCATGGAGGCTGCGGACCTGGCCACGCGCACGCAGGCGCATCGGCTCATCGCCGAGCATGAAATGGGCGAGCTGTTCAAGGTGCTGGCGCTGTGCACGGGCGAGGGCTGGCCGAGCTGCGGCTTTGCCACCGGCGACCGCACGCACCGCTTGTGAGCGCAACCGGCCCACGCGCATGATCCGCTGGCTCATCGTCGTTTTTCTCGCGCTGGTGCTGCTCAACGGGCTCACGCCTTGGTTGCAGCGGCTCGGCTTTGGGCGGCTGCCGGGCGATTTCCGCTTTCGCCTCTTTGGCCGTGAGTGGTTCATCCCTTTGACCACGACGCTCATCCTGAGCGCGCTGGCGAGCGTCATCGCGCGCTGGATTTGACCGCAGGCAGGCGCTCGATTACTGTGCGGCTTGTATACCCCTATCCCTATATTTCTGGAGGAGATCCCATGAACCGAACCCCCCGCTGGCTCTCAGCGCTGATCGGCGGCGCCGCGCTGCTGGCCGCCAGTGCCGTGCAGGCGCTCACCTTGCCGGGACCGCTCGTGGACGTACCTTGGCTCAAGGCGCACCAGGCCGAGGTGCAGGTCGTCGATCTGCGCGACAACCTCAACAGCTTGACCGAAAAACCCAAGTACGAAACCGTCGCCGGCAAACCCGTGCTCGAGCAGGTCGGCGGGCACATCCCCGATGCGCTGTCGGTGAACTTCTGGGGGCTGCGCACCAAGCGCAACATCGCAGGCAAGGAGATCGACTACCAGATGCTCAGCGCCGCCGAGTTCCAGGCGCGCATGCGCGGCGTGCAGCTCGAGCCGGGCAAGCCCATCGTCGTCACCCCCACCGGCGACGACGCCACCTCGCTGCAAGAGGCCGCGTATTTCGTGTGGATGCTGCAGGTCTATGGCGTGCCGCCTGAGCAAATCGCCATCCTCAACGGCGGCGTGCGCGCCTGGATTATGGCCGGCGGCGAGATCGACACCGACGCCATCGCGCCCATGGGCCAGAGCAACTGGACGGCCCAGAGCGCCCGCGCCGGCATGGTGGCGAGCCGCGAGCAGCTGCAAGCCGCCTTGAAGGCGAAAAAGCCTGTGTTCGACACCCGGCCGATCACGCAATACCTCGGGCTCGACGCCGTGCCCGCCATCCCGAAGCGCGGGCGCATCGCAGGCACCGAGCCGATTGCGGCTGAATGGCTCTATGAGCAGGCGGCCGATGGCTCGTGGCGTTACCTCAGCGCCGAGAAATACCGCGCGATCTTCTCGCTGCCCGGCATCGTGCGCCCGCGCCCCGGCATCGTGTTCTGCAACACCGGCCAATACGCGGCCGGCGCCTGGTTCGTGCTCGAGCGCGTGCTCGGCATGAAGGGCGTGGCGATGTTCCCTGGCGGCTTCTACGAGTGGGTCATGCTGGGCCTGCCCGTCGACGAGCGTTGAGGCTGCGCGGGGGCGGGGAGGGCTCGCAGCGGTGCGCTGGTTTGCCTGCGTCGACATCGGCGGCACCAAGGTCGCCGTGGCGCTCGCCCGCGCAGCGGGCGCGGCGCGTCCCGAATTCGGCCCCGCGCGGCGTGAGCCGACGGTGCGCCAAGGCGAGCCCGTAGCCCTGGCCCTACAGGTGCTGCGGCTCGTCGACGCCGTCTGTGCCGAGGCCGGCATCCGTCGCGCGGCGCTGGCGGCGGTCGGCGTGGCCTCGGCTGGGCCGTTTGCGCACCAAGGCGGTGCGCTCGGCCTCGTCACGCCCAACCTCTGCGGCGGCTTGAGCGGCGGGCAAACCGGCCTGCCCAATGACTGGACCTTTTTGCCGCTCGAAGCGCCGCTGCGCGCCGCCTTGCCCGAGGCGGCGCGCCTGCGCATCGAGAACGATGCCATCGCCGCGCTCGAGGCCGAGCGCCGCTGGGGCGCGCTGCAGGGCCGCTCGCACTGCGCTTATGTGACCTGGAGCACCGGCGTCGGCGTCGGGCTGTGCGTCGATGGGCGGGTGCTGCACGGCAAACACGGCAACGCAGGCCACGCGGGGCACCAATTCGTGAATGACGACGCCAGCGGCGCGCGCTGCGGCTGCGGCAACCTGGGCGATGTCGAGGCCCAGGTGGCGGGCGGCGCGCTCGAGCGGCGCTTCGGGCGCGACCCAGCCGCGCTGTGGGCCGCCGCCCTCGAGGGTGGCGACGCGCTCGCCCGCGCGCAAGTGGAGGCTGTCTGCGCGGTCATGGGGCGCATGCTCTACAACCTCGTCGTCACGCTCGACCTCGAGGCGGTGGCGCTCGGCGGCGGCGTGTTCTGGCCACACCGCGACTGGCTGTTGCCGCGGCTGCAGGCGCAGATCGACGCGCATTTCCCCGCGCTGACCGCCGGCGTGCGGCTGCACCCGGCGGGCCTGGGCGAGCAGGTCGGCCAGTACGCGGCGGCCGCACTGGTGGCGGGGGCGGAGGAATGACCGGCGGGGGTATCGCCTTGAAAACGCACGCCTCGGCCCAAAACTGACCAAAAACCAAATTCAGGAATTACGCCATGTCCAATCCCCTGCACATCGTTTGCCCGCACTGCCACACCACCAACCGCGTTGCGCCCGAAGCCTTGGGCAGCGCGCCCAACTGCGGCAAATGCCATCACGCCCTGTTCGACGCGCATCCGGTCGCGCTTGATGAATCCAATTTCGACCGCCACATCAGCCGCAACGACATCCCTGTGCTCGTCGACTTTTGGGCCCCGTGGTGCGGGCCCTGCCGCATGATGGCGCCGGCCTTCGAGCAGGCCGCCGCGCAGCTCGAGCCGCGCGTGCGGCTGGCCAAGGTCAACACCGAAGAGGCGCAGCAACTCGCCGCGCGCTTCAACATCCGCAGCATTCCCACGCTGGCGCTGTTCCAGGGCGGCCGCGAAATCGCCCGCCAGGCCGGCGCCATGACCTCACCCGCGCAGATTGCGGCTTGGGTGCGGCAGCACATCCGCTAAAACCTGTTTCTCGCGCCGTCCATCGCACACTGCCAGGCGCTCGAGGTCGGGTCCGGGTTCCGCGTTACCCTACGCGCAGCCTGACGCCGGTTTGTCGGGCGCGGACAGCCCAGCCTGCTCGACCGCAGCCACCCGTGCCGCATGCACCGCAGCGCCGATGGCCGGGCCTCGGGCGCCTCGGGCCGCCGCTGCTGCGGCGACGGCTGCGGTGTCGACCGATTGCGCGGCGGCGAGCGCCTGCAGCAGCCGTTCGCGCTGTGGGTAGGGCAGTTCCTCGTAGCCCAGGCGGCCGCGGGCGTCGCATTCACACGCGAGCAGCACGTCGGCAAAGCGTGCGGGTTTGCGCAGCGCATCGCAACGCTCGAGCAGGCGCACCGTCGCGGCGGCGCTGAAGCCGAGGCTGGCATGGATGTGGCCGTGCTCGCGCGCGACCACGTCGGCGAGCTCGCGGCAGTCCTTGGGCACTTTGAGTCGTTCGCACAAGGGGCCGAGCAAGCGCACGCTGCGCTCTTCGTGGCCGATGTGCCGTGGCAGCACGTTGGGCGGCGTCGTGCCCTTGCCGAGGTCATGCGTGAGCGCGGCAAAGCGCACCGGCAGGGACGCCGCGAAGCGTGCGGTTTGCTGCAGCACCATCATCACATGCACGCCGGTGTCGACTTCGGGGTGGTAGTCGGCGCGCTGCGGCACGCCCCAGAGCCGGTCGACTTCGGGCAGCAGCACGGCCAAGGCACCGCAGGCCCGCAGGACCTCGAACATGCGCGCCGGCGCCGTCTCCATGAGGCCCCGGGCGAGCTCCTGCCATACGCGCTCGGGCACGAGGTGGTTCACCTCGCCCGCCGCCACCATCTCGCGCATCAGCGCGAGCGTCTCGGGGGCGACTTGAAAGTCCGCAAAGCGCGCGGCAAAGCGTGCCACGCGCAGGATGCGCACCGGGTCTTCGCGGAAGGCGTCGGTCACATGGCGCAGGACGCGCGCGCGCAGGTCGCGCAGGCCGCCGTAGGGGTCGATCAGGTGTTCTTCCAGGCTGTTTGGGCCGGATGCCGGCGTGAAATCGGCCGGGAGTGCCATCGCATTGATCGTGAGATCGCGCCGAGCCAGATCCTCTTCGAGCGTCACGTCGGGCGCGGCATGGACCACGAAGCCGTGGTAGCCGGGCGCCGTTTTGCGCTCGGTGCGGGCAAGCGCGTATTCCTCATGCGTTTCGGGGTGCAAAAAGACCGGGAAGTCGCGCCCGACTGGGGTGTAGCCCAGCGCGACCATTTCCTCCGGTGTTGCGCCCACGACCACCCAATCGCGGTCTTGCACGGGCCGACCGAGCAGCTCGTCGCGGACCGAGCCGCCGACGCGGTAGATCTTCACGCCGGGTTGCCGTGCAGCCGGTACGGTTCCTCGAACGGCCGAAAGTCATGTTCGGCTCGTGCGTCGTCGACCCAGGCTCGCACCGAAGGCAGCGCGCACACGCGCTCGACATAGCCCGCGACGGGTTCGGGCACGGGCAGGGCATAGGTTTGGATGCGCATCACCACCGGTGCGAAATACGCGTCGGCGATGCTGAAGTCGCCAAACAGCATCGGCCCCCCGTGGGCGTGCAGCAGTTCACTCCACAGGGTGGTCAGGCGTTGCAGGTCGCTTCGAACCGCCGGTTTGTCGCGCAAGGCCAGCGCGCCGACCTCGGGCAAGGACGCCTCGATGTTCATGGGGCAGGCCGCGCGCAAGGCCATGAAGCCGCTGTGCATTTCGGCGCAGATGCTGCGGGCATGCGCCCGCGCGCGCGGCTCGCGTGGCCACAACGCGCGATCGGGGAATTGCTCGGCCAGCGTCTCGGCAATGGCCAGCGTATCCCAGACGACGAGATCGTCCTCGACGAGCACCGGCACCTTGCCGGTGGGGCTGATGCCGGCGAGCCGCTGCTTGAACGCGCTGTCGGGCCCGAAGCCGTCAAAGCGCACCATCACTTCCTCGAAGGGGATGCCCGCTTCGCGCATCAAGACCCACGGCCGCATCGACCAGGACGAATAGTTTTTGTTGCCGATCCAGAGTTGGCGCATGGCGAGGTTCCTAGGATGGTTTACGGAGTGTCGACGCGGCGGCGGACGAGATCGAGCCCGCTGCGCGGCCCACGGTGGCCGAGATAGCCCGGCGCGATGCCCGAGGGCGGCGCGGGCCGGATGCCCAGCGCCTCGAGGCCCGGGTAGGCGCCGGTGGCGACGTTGTCGACTTTGAGCGAGTCGAGGTTGTCGCGGCTCATCAGCGGCTCGCCCGGAAGCAGCTCGAGCAGTGCGGCCTGCAGCCAGCCCAGGGCATCGGGCAGCGGCAGCACCGGTCGGCCTCGACCCTCGTTGACGCCGGCCCAAGCACCGGCGGCACGCGCGAGCTCGCCGAGCGTATACACCTCGGGGCCCGCGGCTTCGTAAATCTGGCCGAGGCTTTCGCGCGATTGCGGCCCCGAGATCGCGCGCGTCATGCCGAGCGCGACGTCTTCGACCCAAACCGGCTGCAGCCGCGCCTGCGCCCGCGCCAGCGGCATCACGGGCAGCTTGCGCTGCAACTCGGCAAACAGGTTGAGGAAGCGGTCATCCGCGCCAAAGATGACGCTGGGCCGAAACACCGTCAGATCGATCAGGCCGGCTGCCGCAGCATTGCGGAAGACCGCCTCGCCGCGCGCCTTGCTGCGCAGATAGCGCGAAGGCGCATCGACCGCCACGCCCAGCGCACTGACGTGGATGACGCGCCGAACGCCGGCCTTGCGCGCGGCGCGCAGGATGCGTTCGGGCAGTTCGACATGCGTGCGCTCGAACGCATCCTCACTGCCGTGCAGGATGGCAATGAGGTTCACGACGGCGTCATGTCCCGCGAGTTGCCGCGCCAGTTGCGCCTCATCGAACACGTCGACCTCGATCGGGGTGACCAGCGGCAGGCTCTGGATCGCTTGGGCATTCACGAGCCGCCGCGTCGCCACGGTGATGCGCTGGCCGGCGCGGTTGAGCTGCTCACACAGATGGCGGCCGACAAAGCCGGTGCCGCCGAGGACGAAGATCTTGTTCATGGGGCGAACTGTAGGGCAACTGGGACCGGTCCGCGACAGGACCAGGGCAAGGCTGAATAAGCCCCGCGATGGCGCGCGAGCGGCCGCGGGATGGGATGCGAGGCGCGCGAGGGACCTGTTCAGCGTTGCCCTAGGGTTTGTTCGGGACCGGCGGCAAGTGGCGAGGCCTAAAATCTGCCGTCGGGTTGATCCATTTTTATCCACTGGCCCTAAGGATGTTCTCATGA
>NZ_JAEMQB010000012.1:0-21901 GCF_022759015.1 Tibeticola sp.
ATTTCCCGCAGCTCGAGGTGCCGCTGTCGGGCAGCGCGCCGTGGTTCGTGCTGCTCGAACTCAGCGACGCCGAGTCCGAGGCCCATTCGGCGGCGCGCTTCGAGGCGCTGCTCGAGCCCGCGCTGGCCGAGCGCTGCGTACTCGACGCGGTGGTGGCGGGCAACCTGAACCAGTCGCGCCACCTGTGGCATCTGCGCGAAAGTATCCCGCTCGCGCAGGCAAAGGAAGGGCTCAACGTCAAGCACGACATCGCCGTGCCGATCTCGCGTATGGCCGACTTCATCATGGAGACCGACGCCGAGCTCGCAGCCGCCTACCCCGGCGTGCGGTTCGTGGTGTTCGGCCACCTCGGAGACGGCAACCTGCACTACAACGTGCAAGCGCCCGAGGGCAGCGACCCCGCGGAATTCCTGGCCCGACATGAAGCCGACATCAACCACCGCGTCTATGAGGCCGTGCAACGCCACGGCGGCTCGATCTCGGCCGAGCACGGCATCGGCGCGCTCAAGGTCGATCTGCTGCCACGCTACCAATCCCCGGTCGCCCTCGAGCTGATGCGCGCCATCAAGCGCGCGCTCGACCCCACCGGCCTGCTCAACCCAGGGCGGGTGGTGCGCAATTGAAGGCAACACTGAACAAGGTCCCGTGAAGGCGCGCGCCCGCCCGCGGGATGGAATGCGCGGCGCGCGAAGGACTTATTCAGCGTCGCCCTAAGCACGCCCCTCTATACTTTGCGGCCACCCTCCGCCTCGTGCCGCCTGCGCCGATATGTCGAACGACACCCCCACCACCATCCCCACGCCCTACGAAGACCTAATGCGCCTCGTGCATGAGCGCGGCGTGTTCAAACCCGACCGCACCGGCACGGGCACCAAGAGCATTTTTGGTCACCAGATGCGTTTCGACCTGCGCGCGGGCTTTCCGCTCGTCACGACGAAGAAGGTGCATGTCAAGTCCATCATTTACGAACTGCTGTGGTTTCTGCGCGGCGACTCGAACGTGCGCTGGCTGCAGCAGCACGGCGTGACGATCTGGGACGAATGGGCGCGCGCCGATGGTGAGCTCGGGCCGGTCTATGGCGTGCAGTGGCGCAGTTGGCCCACGCCCGATGGCGGGCACATCGACCAGATCGCGCAGGTCATCGAGACGCTGCGCACCAATCCCGACAGCCGGCGCATCTTGGTCAGCGCCTGGAACGTGGCCGACCTGCCCAAGATGGCGCTGATGCCCTGCCACGCGCTGTTTCAGTTCTATGTGGCGCCAGCGCCCGAACCCGGTGGCCGCGGCGTCTTGAGCTGCCAGCTGTACCAGCGCAGCGCCGACATCTTCCTCGGTGTGCCCTTCAACATCGCCAGCTACGCGCTGCTCACCCACATGGTGGCGCAGCAGTGTGATCTCGATGTGGGCGACTTCATCTGGACCGGCGGCGACTGCCACCTCTACAGCAACCACGAAGAGCAGGTGCGGCTGCAACTGAGCCGCCAGCCCTTCCCGCCGCCGCAACTGCGCATCCGCCGCCGGCCGCCGTCGATCTTCGACTACAGGTTCGAGGACTTCGAGATCGTCGGCTACCAGCACCACCCGGCGATCCCTGCGCCGGTGGCCGTGTAGGCGTGCTCTCGCGCCGGCAGTTCTGGGGGCTGGTCGCGCTCACGCTGATGGGCGCGATGGCCGCCGTGTTGCTGTCGCCGCGCACGCCCAGAACCGCCCCCGTCGAGGACGCCCGATGACCCGTTTGAACCTGATTTTTGCGCGCGCCGCCAACGGCGTGATCGGCAAGGACAACGCACTGCCCTGGCACCTGCCCGAGGATCTGGCGCACTTCAAGCGCACCACGCTCGGGGCGCCGGTGATCATGGGCCGCAAGACCTGGGAGTCGCTGCCGCCACGCTTTCGGCCGCTGCCGGGCCGCACCAACATCGTCCTCACCCGTCAGCGCGACTGGGCCGCCGACGGCGCGCAGACGGCGCACACGATCGACGAGGCACTCGCGCTGTGCGGCGACGCGCCCGAAGCCTGGGTGATCGGCGGCGCCGAACTGTACCGACAAGCACTGCCGCAGGCCGCGCGCGCGGTGGTGACCGAGATCGACGCCCCCTTCGCGGGCGACGCATTTGCGCCAGAATTCGGCCCCGGATGGCGCGAGGCCGCGCGCGAAACACACACCGCCGCCAACGGCCTGCGCTACCACTTTGTCACCTACCTTCACGATTTTTCGGAAACCTGAGGAAATCACGATGTCCGGACACGGCTTTCACGTCCACGGCCCGCACGATCATGAGCTTGAACACGCCGTGCAGGGCGCGCACGACGAGCACGGAGCGGGTCACGGTTCCGGCGCCGACAAGCGCATGACCAACCAGATCGCCATGTTCACCGCGGTCATGGCAACCGTCGGCGCGATTTTTGGTTACATGGCCGGCGCGACACAGGCCAACGCGGGTCTCTACAAGAACGACGCGGCGATCAAGAAGACCGAAGCCTCGAACCAGTGGAACTATTACCAGGCCAAGAGCAGCAAGCAGAACCTGGCCGAACTGGCGCTCGAACTCGTGCCCGAACCGCGCAAGGCGTTCTACCAAGAGGAAATCAAACGCTACAAGAGCGAGAAGGCAGAGATCAAGGCCAAGGCCGAGGCCCTCGAAGCCGAGGCGAGCGAGTGGGACCGCAAGAGCGACGAACAAATGCACCAGCACCACCGCTGGGCACAGGCCACCACGGCGCTGCAGGTGTCGATCGCGCTGGCGGCCATCGCGCTGCTCACGCGCAAGAAGTGGCTCGAGTGGGCCATGTTCGCCATGGGTGGGCTGGGCGTGTTGGTGGGCGTGCTCGCGGCGCTGCACGTCTGAGCCTCCGCTTCGATTTCAATAGCAACGAGGCGCCGGAACACGCCGGCATAACCGCACAAACACATGAAACTCGCCACTTGGAACATCAACTCGCTGACGGTGCGGCTGCCGCAGGTGCTCGATTGGCTCGCGGCGCAGGCGGCTGCGGGTGCGCCGGTGGACGTGCTGGCGCTGCAGGAGCTCAAGCTCACGGACGACAAGTTTCCGCATGAGGCGCTGCGCGCGGCGGGCTACGAAGCGGCGGTATTCGGCCAAAAAACCTACAACGGTGTCGCGCTGCTCAGCCGCACGCCGCTGGCCGACGTGGTGCGCAACATTCCGGGTTTCGACGACCCGATGGCGCGCGTGATCAGCGCCACGGTCGCCGCGCCGTTCGGGCCGATGCGCGTGGTGGGCGCCTACTTTCCCAACGGGCAAGAGCCCGGCAGCGACAAATTCGCCTACAAGCTGCGCTGGCTCGATGCGCTGCGCGACTGGCTGCGCGCGGAGCTCGAACGGCACCCCCGGCTCGTGCTGATGGGCGACTTCAACATCACCTTCGACGACCGGGACGTTTGGGACCCGGTGGGGCTGGCCGGCACCATCCACTGCACCGAGGAAGAGCGCGCCAAGCTGCGCGCGCTGACCGAACTGGGCCTCGTCGACGCCTTCCGCTTGTTCGAGCAACCCGCGAAGACCTACAGCTGGTGGGACTACCGGCAGCTCGCGTTTCCGAAAAACCGCGGCTTGCGCATCGACCACATTCTGGTGAGCCAACCGCTCGTGCCGCGGGTGACCCGCTGCACCATCGACCGCGCGCCGCGTAAAAATCCGCAGCCGAGCGACCACGCGCCCGTGGTGCTCGAGTTGGCCGACGGCTGAGAGGCTGAGCATCTGACGCGGCACCATCCTCAACCAGAGTCCGATCGATGCTTGCTTCCTTGCCGCCCACCTCCCCCACCGCCGAGCGGCGCCTGACGACGATCGCGGCGGCCCGCGCGCGCGTGCTCGACGGCGGAGCGCTGCCCGATGCGGCTGCGGGGGCGATCGAGCCCTGGATCGAGCGCTCCTGGCGGCGCTGCCTGGCGCAGGGCTTCGAGCCCTCGCGGCGCGTCGCTTTCGACACCGTCTCGCGTGCGGTTTTGCGGCAGACGCTCGAAGCCAACCACGCGCTCATCGAAGCGGCCCGCCCGGCGCTCGAGCGGCTCTCCGAAGCGATGGCGCGCACGCGCTATTTCGCCCTCCTCACCAACGCGCAAGGCATCGTGGTCGACACGCACGGGCCGATCGACGCGCGCGACCCGCGCGCCGCGGCCATCACCCGCATCGGCGCCGATCTGTCCGAGGCAGCGGTTGGAACCACGGCGATCGGCGCGGCGTTGATCGAGCAGCATCCAGTCTGGCTGCACCGGGGCGAGCATTTCTTCGAGGACACCTCGGTCTACAGCTGCGCCGGTGCGCCGCTCTTCGGTCCGGACGGGCGTTGCCTGGGCATGCTCGACCTCACGGGCATCGACGCGGTCGAGCGGCCCGAGCTGCGGCATCTGGTGGCGCGAACCGCGCGTGGCATTGAAAACGCCCTGGCGCTGCGCCAGCCCCATGCCTTGCTGCTGCGCCTGAACTGGCCCGGTCAAACCCTGGGCAGCGACGACGACGGTCTCGTCTGCCTCGATGCCGATGGCCGCGTCACAGCTGCCAACAGCACCGCGCGCACCTTGCTGCCGCTGCTGGGCAGCGAACCCGACGCCCACGCCGAAACCCTGTTCGCGACCCCGCTGTCGGCCCTGTTCGACGCGGCGCGCCGGCACAAGGCAGCGCTGGATCTGCCGCTGTGGTCGGGCTTGCGGCTGCAGGCCTGGGTTCATGCGCGCGAGCACGGCGCCGGCACGCCCACGCCCGCCGCCGGTGAAGCCGAAAACCTGAGCCTCAAAGACCTCGAGTTGCACCTGATCCGCAAGGCCGTTGCCGATGCGCGCGGCAATGTGCAACAAGCCGCGCGCACGCTGGGCATCAGCCGCGCCACGGTTTACCGCAAACTGCGCCAAAACGGCTGAACCGGGACCGATGCAACGCTCGCTTCGCTTCCTCCTCGTCCGGGTCGTCTTGGCATTCGCGGCTTCGTTTGGCGGCGCCACCCAGGCCGAGACGGCGCGCGTGGCGGCCGCTTCGGACTTGAAGTTTGCCTTCGACGAGCTCAAGCCTTTGTTCGAGCAGACGCATCCGCCACACCGGCTCGAACTCATCATGGGCTCGTCGGGGAAGTTTTTTCAGCAAATCCACCACGGCGCGCCATTCGACCTGTTTTTTTCGGCGGACGTGGACTTGCCCAAGCAACTCGTCGCACGCGGCAAGGCAATCACGCCCGTGACCACCTACGCGTTGGGTCGCATCGTGCTCTGGAGCGCGAAAGTGGACGCGAGCCGGCTGCGGCTGCAGGACCTCGAGCGCTCGGAGTTTCGCAAGATCGCGATCGCCGCGCCCGACCACGCGCCCTACGGCGCCCGCGCCAAGGAAGCCCTGCAGGCGAGCGGCGTCTGGCCCAAGGTGGAGTCGCGTTTGGTCTTTGGAGAAAACATTGCGCAAACCGCGCAGCTCGTGGACCAGCAGGCCGCCGAGGTGGGCATCCTCGCGCTGTCACTGGCGCTGAGCGAGCCGCTGCGCAAGAAAGGGGCCTATGCCCTGATTCCGCAGGAGCTGCACCAACCGCTCGAACAAGCCTTTGTGCTCACCACGCACGGCCAGAACAATGCCGCAGCGCGCGCCTTTGCCGACTTCATGCGCAGCGCCGCCGCACGCCGGGTAATGGTGCGCTATGGCTTTGTTCTGCCCGGAGAGGCGGCGCCATGAACCTGGCGGCAACGACGCTCGGGCTCACGGCCGACGAATGGCTGGCGATCCGCCTTACCGCCGAACTCGCCGCTGCAACCACCTTGATCTTGTTGCTGCTCGGCGCGCCGCTGGCCTGGTGGCTCACGCGCAGCGCATCGCGCTGGGCAAACCTCGTGTCGGCCGCAGTGTCGCTGCCGCTGGTGCTGCCGCCGACGGTGATTGGTTTTTACCTGCTGATCGCGCTCGGCCCAGAGGGCTTCATCGGCCGCACGCTCGAGCGGCTGGGCGCACACCACCTGGCCTTCAGCTTTGGCGGCATCTTGATCGGCTCGGTGATTTATTCGCTGCCGTTCGCGGTACAACCGCTGCGCGAAGGCTTCGCCGGCATCGACCCCAAGCTGCTCGACGCCGCAGCCACCCTGCGCGCGCGCGGCCTCGACCGCTTTTTTTCCGTGGTGCTGCCGCTGTCGCGCAGCGGCATACTCACGGCGGTCGTGCTCAGCTTTGCGCACACGGTCGGCGAATTCGGGGTGATCGCGATGTTGGGCGGCAACATCGCGGGCGAAACCCGTGTCGTCTCCATCGCCATCTACGACCACACCCAGGCCATGGAATACGCCGCTGCGCACCGGCTCTCAGCCGTGCTGCTGGGCTTTTCGTTCGTCACGCTGCTGGCCTTCTACGCCCTCAACCAGCGGGCCTTGCGCCCCGCCAAACTGGGATGATTCAAGGCCATTTGCAGCTGCAGCGCGGGGCGTTCCTGCTCGACACGGGCGCGTTTGCGTTCGAGGCCGACGGCGTGACCGCGATCTTTGGTCGATCGGGCTGCGGCAAGAGCAGCCTGCTGCGCGCCATCGCCGGGCTCGACGCCGACACCCGCGGGCGGCTGACCGTGCGCGGCGAAGTCTGGCAGGACGGTCGCTGGGCGCGTCCCGTGGCCGAACGCGACATCGGCTTCGTGTTCCAGGACGCCGCGCTGTTTCCGCACCTGAGCGTGCGCGGCAACCTGCGGTATGCGCTGCGGCGCGCACCGCATGCGCCGAGCGACGCGCTCGAGGCGGTGGCCGAGCGCGTGGGCATTGCTGCCTGGCTCGACCAGGCCGTGACCACGCTCTCGGGCGGCCAGCGCCAGCGCGTGGCCATCGCCCGCGCCTTGCTGATGCAGCCGCGGCTGCTGTGCATGGACGAGCCGCTCGCTGCACTGGACTGGCGCGCCAAGGCCGAGTTGCTGCCGCTGATCGACGAACTGGCGCGTGAAACCGGCGTGGCGGTGCTTTTTGTGACCCACGCGCCGGTCGAAGTCGAGCGGCTCGCCACGCGCGTGCTGTTCATGGCCGATGGGCGGATCGAGCGCATCGAGCCCTTGCAAGCGGCGCTGGCGCGGCCCGACTCGCCGCTGTTTGCCGAAGAAGGGCCGGTCACGGTGCTGCAAGGCGGGCTGCAGCCCAGCGGCATCGACGGCCTGCTGCGCTTCGATGCCGAGGGCGTGCCCTTCCTGCTCGTCGCCAGCGCCGTGGCCGCCGCTCCCCGCGCGAGCCGGCTGCGCGTGCTGGCGCGCGACGTGGCGCTCGCGGTCGAGCCGCCGCGGGGCCTGAGCATGCTCAACCAACTGCCGGTGACCGTGCAGGCGCTGCATCCAGCCGAGGCGGGCCGCGTCACGGTCGCCTGCGGGCTCGCCAACGGCCACACGCTGCTCGCGCAGCTCACCGCGCACTCGGTGGCAATGCTCGGCTTGCAGACCGGCCAAGCGGCCTGGGCGCTTGTGAAGTCGGTGGCGCTGGTCGACTGAAATCCGGCCCGAGGTTCGATGGGAAGAACACCGGTTCGCCGCCGATGCGGTAGCTCGCGATGGCGGCTTGGCCCTCGGGGCTGCTGAGCCAATCGACGAAGAGCTGCCCCTCGCGGGCCCGCACCTGCGGGTGCAAGGCCGGGTTGACCCGCATGACGTGATAGCGGTTGCGCAGTCGCTGGTCGCCTTCGACGAGGATTTTCAAGTCCGCGCGGTTGCGAAAAGCGAGCCAGGTGCCGCGGTCGGACAGCACATAGGCGCCGAGCGCAGCGGCCATGTTGAGCGCCGGCCCCATGCCGCAACCGCAAGCACGCCAGCCCCGGCCGCGGTTCTGCGGCGAGCCGGTCAGCGCCCAGTAGCGTTGCTCGGCTGCATCGGTGCCGCTGCGGTCGCCGCGCGAGATGAAGGGCGCGTCGGCGCGGGCGATGCGGGCCATGGCGACAGCAATGTCGGCTCCGGCCACGCCCGCGGGGTCGGCAGCGGGGCCGATGAGCACGAAATCGTTGGCCATCACGGGCCGGCGGTCGATGCCCTGCCCTTCGGCGACGAAGCGCGCCTCGGCCGCTTCATCGTGCACCAGCACGACGTCGGCGTCGCCCCGGCGCGCCACGTCCAGCGCCTGACCGGTCCCCAAAGCCACGACTTTCACCTCGATGCCGGTGGCACGTTTGAACGCGGGCAACAGCACGCCAAACAAGCCGGACTGCTCGGTGGAAGTGGTCGAGGCAAGCACGAGACCAGCGGCCCACAGCGGCAGCGGAACTATTAAAAAAATAGCAACAAACCACCATTTCACGCAGGAATGCGGCGCATTGGTTCCAAAAATACTCAAGGAAGCTCTCCTTTGAGGAAGGCGTGTGCCTCGGGGTGCGTCTGCCGCAGCCGCTCGGAGTCGAAGAACACATCCACCGGCAGATCGGCCCGCACGCGGCCGCGTTCGAGGTAGATCGCGCGCGTGGCCAGCCGCTTGACCTGGCCGAGGTTGTGGCTGGCAAACACCAGCGTGCGCGGCAGGCCGCCGGGGTCGCTGGCGCTGGCCCAGGCGTCCATCAGCGACTCGACCTCGCGCTTGGCGTGCGGGTCCAGACTCGCGGTGGGCTCGTCGAGCAGCAGCGTCTGCGCCCCCGTGGCCCAGGCCCGCGCGAGCGCGAGCCGCTGCTGCTGCCCGCCCGAGAGCGTGGTCGCCCGCCGCCCGGCCAGCTCGCCCAGGCCCACGCGCGCGAGCGCCTCTGCGGCCTGGGCGCGCGCCGCGCTCCAGGTCCGCCCCTGCAGCCACAGCCCCAGCGCCACGTTGTGCGCAGCGCTCGCCCGCAGCATGAAGGGGCGCTGGAACAGCATGGCTTGCCGCTGCGGCGCGCGCCAGACCGACCCGCCGCTCGGCTCGACCAAGCCGTGCAGCAGCCGCAGCAGCGTGCTCTTGCCGCTGCCGTTGGCACCGACCAGCGCCACGCGCTCGCCCGCGACAATCTCGAGCTCCACGGCATCGAGCGCGCGCACCGCACCAAAGCACACGCTCGCATCCTGCAGCCGCAGCACCGGCGGCCTCGCCCCGCGACGATCCGTCATGGCGCAGCCCCGGCCACCAACGCCGGCGCCGCGCACCGTGCCTCGTGACGCGCGCCCAGCAGCGCGAGCAGGCCGACCAGCCCGTGCAAGGCCAGCACCACCGCCAGCAAAACCAGCCCCAAGGCCAGCGCCAGCGGCAGGTCGCCCTTGGAGGTTTCGAGCGCAATCGCAGTGGTCATGACCCGGGTGTAGCCCTCGATATTGCCGCCGACGATCATCACCGCCCCGACTTCGGACAGGGCGCGCCCGAACGCCGTCACGCCCACCGTCAGCAGCGCCGCCCGCTCGTCCCAGGCCAGCAGCAGCGCCCGCATGGCCGTGCCCGCCCCGAGCGAGCGCAGCTGCTCGCCGTGGCTGCGCTCGGCGTCCTCGACCACCTGCCGCGTGAGCGCCGCCACCACCGGCAGCACCAGCACCGACTGCGCCAGCACCATGGCCTCGAAGCTGAACAACCAGCCCAAAAAGCCAAGCGGCCCCGAGCGCGACAGCAGCAGATACACGCACAGCCCCACCACCACCGAGGGCAACGCAAGCGCGGTGTTGAGCACCGCCAGCACCAGCCGCCGCCCCGCAAACCGCGCCACACCCAGAGCGGCGCCCAGAAAGAGGCCGGCGGCGCCGCCGAGCGCACACGCCAGCGCACTGACCGCGAGCGACCGCCCGACGATCGCCCACAGCGCCGGGTCAGGCGTGACGAGCAGCGTCCAGGCGGTGGCAAGGCTGGCAGTGAGGGTCGACATGGGCGAGCGTCGGGGTACGGGCGCGAGTGGTCAGGGGAGTGGTGGGGTATGGTAGGAAGCTCTGTGACTTCTGACGATATGTCCGCTCATGCATAGGGTTGCGCTTCACTACACGCTGCACACCGGCGAGGACGACGTCGCGCGCGGCGTGCAGCACCCGCTCTCGACGCTGCTGGGCGCCGTGGCCGACGCGGGCTCGATCTCCGCGGCGGCGCGCCGCATCGGTGCGTCGTACCGACATGGCTGGGGCGCGCTCAAGCGCTGGGAAGCCGAACTCGGCCAGCCGCTGGTGCACTGGGAACAAGGCCAGGCGGCGCGGCTGACCGACTTTGCCGCCAAGCTGCTGTGGGCAGAGCGGCAGGCGCAGGCGCGGCTGGCGCCGCAGATCGAGGCCCTGCGTGGCGAACTCGAGCATGCGTTTGCCGCCGCCTTTGACCCCGAAGTGCAGTGGCTCGCGCTGCATGCCAGCCATGACGAGGCGCTGGTCGCGCTGCGCGCCTATGCCGCACAACAGGCGGGCCTGCATCTGGACCTGCGTTTTACCGGCAGCGTGGACGCGATCCGCGCGCTCAATGAAGGGCGCTGTCTGCTGGCGGGCTTCCATGGGCTCGCGCAAGCGCCCCGCCACAGCGCCACCGCGCGGGCCTATCGGGCGCGGCTCAAGCCCGGGCAGCACAAGCTCATCGGCTTTGCCTGCCGCACGCAGGGGCTGATCGTCGCGCCCGGCAACCCGCTGCAGCTGCACACGCTGCGCGACGTCGCCGCGCGCGCGGTGCGCTTCGTGCAGCGCAGCCCCGGCTCGGGCACGCGGGTGCTGCTGCAGGAGCTGCTGGCGGCCGAAGGGCTGCCCGAGGATGCGCTCGCCACCCTGCCGCGCGGCGAAACCACCCACAGCGCCGCCGCCGAAGCCGTGGCCGCGGGCGCCGCCGACGCGGCCTTGGGCATCGAAGCCGCGGCGCGGCAACGGGGCCTCGGCTTCGTGCCGCTGGCCGAGGAGCACTACCACCTCGTGTGCCTCAAATCCGCGCTGGAGCAACCCGCCGTGCGTGCGCTGCGCGCGCTGCTCGCCGCCCCGGCTTGGCAGCAGCAGATGGCGCAATGGCCCGGCTATGCCCCGCTGCACTGCGGTGACGTGCTGAGCCTGCGGCAGACGCTCCCCTGGTGGAATTTCAGAAGAAAGGAGCATGATCCCGGCGTGAAACGGGCATCTTCTGCTATCACATTAGAAGCGCCAAGGCGATGATAGGCCGCGAGACCTTGCCCTAGGGCTTACCCTGAGGCTTTCAAATTTATCGCGTCGCGGCTTTGAATTTTCATCGTCGCGCGCGACCGGCCCGCTCTTAAAATCGTCGGACTTTGCCCCGCCCACCCCGGCGGAGGGAAGCGGCCCGGGCACCCCCGGTTTATTCACGATGGAGACACCATGAATTTCCTCTTGACCCTCTCGAGGCGGATCGACCGCTTCACCGAGTTCATTGGCCGCAGCGTCGCGTGGCTGGTTTTGGCCGCCGTGCTCATCAGCGCGGTCAATGCGATCGTGCGCAAGACGCTCGACATCGGCTCCAACGCTTTCCTGGAATTGCAGTGGTATCTGTTCGCGGCGGTGTTCATGCTCGGCTCGGGTTACACCATGATGCGGCAGGAGCATGTGCGCATCGACGTGCTCTCGGGGCGTCTGTCCAAACGCGCGCAAATTTGGATCGACATCATCGGCATCACCTGCTTCCTCTTTCCCTTCGTGTTCATGATCATCAAACTCGCGATGCCGTTGGTGATCAACGCCTATCAGACGGGCGAGATGTCGTCGAACGCCGGGGGCCTGATCCGCTGGCCGGTGTTCGCGCTGCTGCCGCTGGGCCTGCTGCTGCTCGGCATCCAGGGCGTGTCGGAACTCATCAAGCGCATCGCCTTCCTCCAGGGCCTGATCCCCGACCCAACGGCCAAGCAAGGCGCCAAGAGCGCCGAAGAGGAACTCGCCGAGTTCCTGCTGCAAAAGGAAGTCGCCGCCCGTGAAGCCGCGCAGCAAGGAGGCAAGGCATGATGGAATTCCTCACCGCGAACATGGCGCCGATCATGTTCGCCTCGCTAATCGTTTTCCTGCTGTTCGGCTACGCGGTGGCGTTCTCGCTGGCCGCCTGCGGCCTGTTCTTCGGGCTCGTGGGCGTCGAGCTCGGCATGATCAACCCCTCGTTCCTGCAGAGCCTGCCGCTGCGCATGTTCGGCATCATGCAGAACGACACGCTGCTGGCCATCCCGTTCTTCACCTTCATGGGGCTGATCCTGGAGCGCTCGGGCATGGCCGAAGACCTGCTCGACACCATCGGCCAGCTCTTTGGGCCGATCCGCGGTGGCCTGGCTTATGCGGTGATTCTGGTCGGCGCCATGCTGGCCGCCACCACCGGCGTGGTCGCGGCTTCGGTGATCTCCATGGGGCTGATCTCGCTGCCCATCATGCTGCGCTACGGCTACGACCGGCGCATCGCCTCCGGGGTGATCGCCGCGTCCGGCACGCTCGCGCAGATCATTCCGCCTTCGCTGGTGCTCATCGTGCTGGCCGACCAGCTCGGCCGCAGCGTGGGTGACCTGTATGCAGGCGCTTTCATTCCGGGTTTCGTGCTCACCGGGCTCTACATCGGCTATGTGCTGCTGGTGAGCCTCATCAAGCCCTCGGCCGTGCCTGCGTTGCCGCTCGAAGCGCGCACCATCCGCGAAGACGATGGCAGCACGGGGATGCGCTCGGTCGGCGTGCTCGCGCTCATCTCGGTGGGCTGCGCGGTCGCATTCGCCAAGACACGCGACGCCACCATGCCGCTCGACGAAAAAATCGTGCTCTCGATGTGCGTGGGCATGGCTGTCGCGTTCGTCGCGGCTCTGGCCAACAAGAGCTTCAAGCTCGGCCTGCTCTCGCGCATGGCCGAGCGCGTGACCTTCGTGCTCATTCCGCCGCTGGCGCTGATCTTCCTCGTGCTCGGCACCATCTTCCTGGGCATCGCCACCCCCACCGAGGGCGGCGCCATGGGCGCGCTGGGCGCGCTCATCATGGCCATCAGCCGCCGCCGGCTCGACCTCGGCCTGATGCGTCAGGCGATGGACAGCACACTCAAAGTCTCGGCGCTCGTGCTCTTCATTCTGATCGGTGCCACCGTCTTCAGCCTGGCGTTCCAGGGCGTGGACGGCCCGATCTGGGTCGAGCATCTGCTCTCGGGGCTGCCAGGCGGACAGATCGGCTTTCTCATCGTGGTGAACGTGCTGGTGTTCTTCCTGGCGTTCTTCCTCGACTTCTTCGAGCTGGCCTTCATCGTCATCCCGCTGCTCGCACCGGTGGCCGACAAGCTCGGCATCGACCTCGTCTGGTTCGGCGTGCTGCTGGCGGTGAACATGCAGACCTCGTTCATGCACCCGCCCTTCGGCTTCGCGCTCTTCTACCTACGCAGCGTCGCTCCGCATGAGGACTACATCGACAAGGTCACGGGCAAGCCCATCAAGAAGGTGCGCATCGAAGACATCTACTGGGGTGCCGTGCCCTTCGTGCTCATCCAGATCATCATGGTGGGGCTTGTCATTGCATTCCCCGGCCTCGTCACCAGCGGCGTGCACAAGGGACCGACCGTCGACGCCGACAAGGTGTTCCAGCAACTCGAAGTTCAGATGGATCAGGCCAGCGACGCCGCGACACCGCCACCAGCGGCCGACTTCGGCCAGCCGCCTGCCAGCGCCCCCGGCACGGACGCTGCAGCGCCTGCGCCCGCCGACGATCCGATGAAAGCCTTGAACGACGCGATCAAGGCCGACGCGGCCGGCAAGAAGCCTTGAGGCCCCCCGGGTGCGCCGCCCATTCGGCGGCGTCCGTGGTGTTCCCCTAGCCTGGGCTTCGCAAATGCCCACAACAAAGGCCCCACAAAAAAGCCCCGCAGGTGCGGGGCTTTTCTTTGCGTGGGCCCGACCGATCGTCGCGCCCGCAGGCATGACGATGCTCAGAGCTTCTGACGCTGCATGAAGCTGTCGAAAGCCATCTCGGTGAAGCGGAACCAAAGGTTCTGATCCCGCCGGAAGGCCGAGAAATCGGCGTAGATCTTCTTCCAGGCCGGGTTGCTGGCGCTGAGTTCGGCGTAGATCTCTTCGGCCGCCTTGAACGCGGCATTCATCACGTCGGCCGGGAAGGGATGCAGCTTGGTGCCTTGGCTCACCAGGGTCTTCAGCGCGCCCGGGTTCTTGGCGTCGTACTTGGCCTGCATGTCGGTGTGGGCGTAGGCCGCAGCGGTTTCGATCATGGCCTTGTACTCGGACGAGAGCCCGTCGTACGCTTTCTTGTTGACGAACAGCGTCAGCTGGGGGCCACCTTCCCACCAACCGGGGTAATAATAATGCGACGCCACTTTGTTGAAGCCGAGCTTCAGATCGTCGTACGGACCGATCCACTCGGCGGCGTCGATGGTGCCTTTCTCGAGCGACTGGTAAATCTCGCCGCCGGGAATGTTCTGCGGCACCGCGCCGATGCGCTCGAGCACCTTGCCGCCGAAGCCGCCGATGCGCATCTTCAGACCCTTCATGTCGGCCAGCGACTTGATTTCCTTGCGGTACCAGCCGCCCATCTGCGCGCCGGTGTTGCCCATGGGGAAGTTCACGATGCCCACGTTGGCGTAGAACTCGCGCATCAGGCTCAGACCGTTGCCCTGATACATCCAGGCGGTCATCTGGCGGCTGTTGAGGCCGAAGGGAATCGCGCAATCCAGCGCGTAGGTGGGATCCTTGCCGAAGAAGTAGTAGGGCGCGGTGTGCGCCATCTCCACCGTGCCGTTCGAGGTACCGTCGAGGACGCCGAACGGAGGCATCAGCTCGCCGCCGGCGTGCACGGTGATGGTGAACTTGCCACCCGACAGCACACCGACCTTTTTGGCAAACACTTCGGCCGCGCCAAAAATGGTGTCGAGCGACTTGGGGAAGCTCGAGGCGATGCGCCAGCGCATGGCCTGTTGGGCATGCACGGCCGGGGCCACGCCAGCAGCCAGCACGCCAGCAATGCCGGCGTGTTTGATGAGGGAACGACGATCCATAAAAAGGGTCTCCTGTCAGTAGGGGAACAAACCGGAACGGGCACAGCCTTCCCGGTGACTTTGTCGGTCAGCGCGCATTGTAGGAAAGCCCCCGGGCACGCCGGGCCGGGTTTTCCCGCGCCATGGCGGCCCGGGCACCGCTTTTTGCCGTTTTCTTGTGTTCGCGCAAGGCAGAAGCACCATTGGTCACGTGCGCGTTGACGAGATTTCAAACGCGGTCGTCGCCACGCCGCGACAGCCGAGGCCGCAGCGCGTCCGCAGCCGGGATGCGCGACGCGCAAGGAGCTTGTTCAGCGTTGCCCTAAGCAACCGCCTTGAGGCCCGGACGCCCGCTGCCCACGAGCGCGCCAAAGCGGCTGCGGATGGATGCCTCGATGCCCGCGGCGTCGAGCCCTTGCAGGGCGAGCAGCTTCGCCGGATCGCCGTGCTCGATGAACCGGTCGGGCAGACCCAGTTGCAGCACGGGGCGCAGCAACCCTGCCGCGTGCAGCGCCTCGCCCACCGCACTGCCCGCGCCCCCGGCGACGCAGCCCTCCTCGACCGTCACGAGCGCCTCGTGCGTGGCGGCGATTTCCTGCAGCAGTTCGAGGTCCAGCGGCTTGGCCCAGCGCATGTTGACCACCGTTGCGTCGAGCCGCTCCGCCGCCTCCAGCGCCGGGTAGAGCAAGGTACCGAAGGCCAGGATGGCCACCCCCTGCGGGGCGCCTTCGCGTTCGGGCTTGGACAGGCGCAGGCGTCGCAGCTCCGCTTTGCCAAAGGGCAGCCCTTCGAGCCCGGGCAGCGGCGCCACCCCCACGCCCGCTCCACGCGGATAGCGCACGGCGACCGGGCCGTTTTGCGCATAGGCGGTCGAGAGCAGCTGCCGGCACTCACGTTCATCGGCTGGGCAGGCCAGCGCCATGTTCGGGATGCAGCGCAAATACGCAATGTCATAGGCGCCCGCATGCGTCGCCCCGTCCGCACCGACGAGGCCGGCACGGTCGAGCGCGAACACCACCGGCAGATTTTGAATCGCCACGTCGTGGATGAGCTGGTCGTACGCGCGCTGCAGAAACGTGGAATAGATCGCCACCACGGGCTTGAGCCCTTCACAGGCCAGCCCCGCGGCGAAGGTGACGGCATGCTGCTCCGCAATGCCGACATCGTGGTAGCGACCAGGGAAGCGCCGATGGAACTCGACCAGGCCCGAGCCCTCGCGCATGGCCGGCGTGATGCCCACGAGCCGCGGGTCCTGCTCGGCCATATCGCACAGCCACTGCCCAAAGATCTGCGTGAAAGTCGGCTTGACCGCTCCCGTGGGCGGCACGATGCCGACCGCCGGATCGAACTTCCCGGGGCCGTGATAGGCCACGGGGTCGGCCTCGGCGAGCTTGTAGCCCTGACCTTTTTTCGTGACCACATGCAGGAACTGCGGGCCTTTGAGCTGGCGCAGGTTCTCCAGCGTGGGAATCAGGGCGTCGAGGTCGTGCCCGTCGATCGGGCCGACATAGTTGAACCCGAACTTCTCGAACAGCGTGGCCGGCCCCACCATGCCCTTGGCGCCTTGTTCGAGCCGGCGAGCCAGCTCGAACAGCGGCGGCACGGGCTTGAGCACGGTGCGGCCGACATTCTTCGCCGCCGCGTAAAACTGCCCACTCATGAGCTGGGCAAGGTAGCGGTTGAGCGCGCCCACGGGCGGGCTGATCGACATGTCGTTGTCGTTCAAGATGACGAGCAGGCGGATGTCCTCCTGCACGCCGGCGTTGTTGAGCGCCTCGAAAGCCATGCCGGCGGTCATGGCGCCGTCACCAATGATGGCCACCGCATGGCGGTCTTCGCCCTTCATCTGTGCCGCGATGGCCATGCCGAGCGCCGCAGAAATGCTGGTCGACGAATGCGCCGTGCCGAAGGTGTCGTATTCGCTCTCGGTGCGCTGTGGAAAGCCCGAGAGCCCGCCGAGCTGGCGCAGCGTGGCCATGCGCTCGCGCCGCCCCGTGAGGATCTTGTGCGGGTAGGTCTGATGGCCCACATCCCACACCAGCCGGTCGCGCGGGGTGTCGAACACGTAGTGCAGCGCGATGGTGAGTTCGACGGTGCCCAGGTTGGAACTCAAATGCCCGCCGGTGCGCGCCACGCTCTCGAGCAGAAAGCTGCGCAGCTCATCGGCCAGCGGCTTGAGCTGGGCACGCGGCAGCCGCCGCAAATCAGCCGGATCCTGGATCGTTTCGAGCAGCGTGTGGATCATGGATGCCTCAAAAGCTCAATGTTCCCGCCGCACCATCGCGTCGGCCAGTGCAGCCAGCGCCGAGAGTTGCGCCTGCGGGCAGGCCCGCTGCAGTTCGGACAGCGCGTCGAGTGCATGGCGGTGCAGCTGCGCCGCCTCGGCGCGCGCGCCCTCGAGCCCGAGCAGCGTCACGAAGGTGGGTTTGTTCGCGGCGGCGTCCTTGCCCGCGGTCTTGCCGAGCGTGGCCGCATCGGCCGTGACGTCGAGCACGTCGTCGACGATCTGAAACGCCAGGCCCACCGCCTCGCCAAACGCGCTCAGTGCCTGCCAGGCGGGCGTCGCGGACGCCAAGCCCGTGGCCGCCGCGCCCAGGAGCACACTGGCCGTGAGCAGCGCGCCGGTTTTCAGGCGGTGCATGTCGCGCAGCGTTGCGGCGTCGAGCGTGCGCCCGACGCTTGCGAGGTCGATCGCCTGCCCGCCCGCCATGCCCGCATGGCCCGCGGCGCGCGCCAGCAAGCCGCACAGGCGGGCCTGGGTGGCGGGCGCGTGCGCGAGGCGCGGGGGCGTCACCGCCTCGGGTGGTGTCTGGGTTGGCGTGCCGGGCGACGCCTCGGGCGTGAGCAGCTCGAAGGCGAGCGCCTGCAGCGCGTCGCCGGCGAGCAGCGCGCCCGCCTCGCCGTAGCGCACATGCACCGTGGGCTTGCCCCGGCGCAGCACGTCGTCGTCCATGCAGGGCATGTCGTCATGCACCAGGGAATAGGCGTGGATGAGCTCGACCGCACACGCCGCGCGCAGCGCCGCATCGTCTTCGGGGTTTGCACCGAGGGCTTCGGCGCTGGCGAGCACCAGCAAGGGCCGCAGGCGCTTGCCACCATCGAGCACCGCATACCGCATGGCCTCGCCCAGACCCGCCGCGGCATCTGCCGGAACCCAGGCTTCGAGCGCGGCTTCCACGCGGGCACGCCGCGCCTCGGCCCAGGCCGAAAAATCGAAGCCGCCGCTCATGACGCCGTCCATGGCTTGATCGCGCCTTCGTCGAGCACCTTGACCTGGTCTTCGACCGCCTGCAGCCGTTCACGGCAAAACGCGAGCAGCGCCGCGCCCCGGCGATACGCGCCCAACAGTTCCTCGAGCGGCAACTGGCCCGATTCGAGGCGGGCGACGAGCTGCTCGAGCTCTTCGACGGCCGACTCATAGGTCGCAGGCAAGGGTCGCTCAGCGGGGGCTTTCTTGGCAGCGGGTTTGGCAGGAGTTTCGGACATGACGGCAGCTGGGGAAACCAGGCATTTTACGGCGGCCGATCTGGAAAAGGGACAAACCCGAGCGCCCCGGGTACAATCGACCCCCCTTCGGAGGTCGGCGCAGCCGGCCTTTTTCGCGCCAAGGCTAGGGCAACACTGGATCAGTTCCCGCGATGGCGCGCGGGACTTGTTCAGCGTTGCCCTAGGCAGCACAGCGCCCACCCTGCCCCTTCATAGGGGGAGTCTCTAGGTCAGGTCATCATGTCTGATTTAAGTCTTCAGCTCCAGCAGGCAAACAGCCAACTTCCAGTGTCCAGCTACTTCGACGAGGCGCTTTTTACGCGTGAGATGGAACGGCTGTTCCAACGCGGGCCCCGTTATGTGGGTAATGCCCGCGCGGTTCCCGAGCCGGGCGACTACTTTGCGCTGCCCCAAGAGGGCGAGGGCCGTGCGCTCGTGCGCCAGGCGGACGGCACGGTGGCACTGGTGTCGAACATCTGCCGCCACCGCCAAGCCATCATGCTCAAAGGCCGCGGCAACCTCTACACCGAGGCGAAGGGCCATGCCGGGGGCAACATCGTCTGCCCGCTGCACCGCTGGACATACTCGGCCGCGGGTCAGCTCGTGGGCGCGCCGCACTTCGCGCAGGACCCCTGCCTGAACCTGAACAACTATCCCCTGCGCGAGTGGAACGGGCTGCTGTTCGAGGACAACGGGCGCGACATCGAGGCCGACCTCGCCGGCATGGGGCCGCGCGCGCAGCTCGACTTCAGTGGCTTCGTGCTCGACCATGTCGAACTGCACGAGTGCAACTACAACTGGAAGACGTTCATTGAGGTCTACCTCGAGGACTACCACGTCGGCCCCTTCCACCCAGGCCTGGGCCACTTCGTGACCTGCGACGACCTGCGCTGGGAGTTCGGGCGCGAGTATTCCGTGCAGACCGTGGGCGTCTCGGCCGCGTTCGACCGCCCCGGATCGGCCGTCTACCGGCGCTGGCATGAGCAGCTCCTCAAATACCGCGGCGGCGTCAAGCCCGAGCGCGGCGCGATCTGGCTCACCTACTACCCGCACATCATGGTCGAGTGGTATCCGCATGTGCTCACCGTCTCCACGCTGCACCCGGTGAGCGTGAACAAGACCCTCAACATGGTCGAGTTCTACTACCCCGAGGACATCGCCGCCTTCGAGCGCGACTTCGTCGAAGCCCAGCGTGCGGCCTACATGGAAACCTGCATCGAGGACGACGAGATCGCCGAGCGCATGGACGCGGGCCGCAAGGCGCTGCTCGATCGTGGCGACAACGAGGTAGGCCCCTACCAGAGCCCGATGGAAGACGGCATGCAGCATTTCCACGAGTGGTACCGCGCCGCCATGGGCATCAAACCCGTGCAAACTTGATCGCACAACCTGACCACTCCACGCTGGGGTTCGGGGTTTTTTCCTGAAATTGATGCCATGCAGGCCGCGTGGATGGTCGTCGCCTCGCTGATGTTCGCGCTCATGAGCGTGTGCATCAAGTTTGCGTCGGCGCATTTCAACGTTGCGGAAATCGTCGCCTGGCGCGGCGCGATCGGCATCGCCTTCATGGCGGCATGGTGCCGCGCGCAGGGGGTGAGCGTGCGCACCCGAGTCCCGATGATGCATGTCTGGCGCAGCGTCGTCGGCGTCCTGTCGTTGGCGAGCTGGTTCTACGCCATCGCACACCTGCCCCTGGCCACCGCCATGACGCTCAACTACATGAGCGGCGTCTGGGTGGCCGCCTTTCTCGTCGGCGGCACGTTGGCCATGGGGCGGTTGCAAGACCTTGCGCGCCAGGGACCCATCGTGCTCACCGTACTGGCCGCCTTCACCGGCGTGGTTTTGCTGCTGCGCCCGACGATCGAACAGAACCAGTTGTTCGCCGGGCTCATCGGCCTGCTTTCGGGGCTGGGCGCGGCGTTTGCCTATCTGCAGGTCGCCGCGCTGGGCCGCGTGGGCGAGCCTGAAGCCCGCACCGTGCTCTATTTCTCGGTGGGTGCGACTCTGGCGGGCTTCGTCGGCATGGCCTTCACCGGCACCAGTCCCTGGACCTGGCCGCAGGCGCTTTGGCTGCTGCCGATCGGGGTGCTCGCCGCGCTCGGGCAACTTGCGATGACCCGGGCCTATACCCGCGGCGCGACGCTGGTCGTGGCCAATCTGCAATATTCGGGCATCGTCTTTGCGGCGCTGTTCGGCCTGTGGCTGTTTGGTGACCGCATCGCGCCCATGGGCTGGGCCGGGATGGGCATCATCGTGGCGAGCGGCATCGCCGCAACCGTGCTGCGCGCCCGTGCACTTCCCAACCCACCCGCCGAAGAACACTGAGCTTTGGATCCTATGTTCAACACCCTGATCTCCGTTGTCGAACTGCAATCCCTCATCGCGAGCGGCCGCCCGGTCGCGCTGTTCGATTGCAGCTTCGACCTGGCCGACCCTGCGGCGGCGGACCGGCTGTTTGCCGAGGCCCATCTGCCCAGCGCCCAGCAGGCGCATCTGGACCGCGACTTGAGCGCCCATGCCGGCGACGCCCGCGAAAGCGGCGGTCGCCATCCTCTGCCGACCCGGGCGGCTTTTGCGCAGTGGATCGGCGCGCACGGCGTGGGCCCAGACACGCAAGTCGTCGTCTATGAGCGCAGCGGCGCCAATTTTTGCGGACGGCTGTGGTGGATGCTCAAATGGCTGGGGCATGAGGCGATCGCGGTGCTTGACGGCGGGCTCGCGGCCTGGCAAGCCGCGGGTGGCGCGATCGAGCGTGGCCCCGCGGCACGCCCGGTGCCCCGCCGCTTCGAGGCTGGCGAAGCGCGCGCCCGACTCGTGTGCACCGAAGCCGTCGCGCGCGACCTCGGCCGCCCCACGCAAACCCTGATCGACGCGCGAGCCCCCGCGCGCTTTCGCGGCGAAGTCGAGCCGCTCGACCCGGTGGCCGGGCACATCCCCGGCGCGCTCAACCGGCCATTCACCGAGAACTTCACGCCCGACGGGCGCTTCAAGCCGGCTGAGCAATTGCGCGCGGAGTGGACGGCGCTGCTGGGCCTGCGATCGGCGCCGACCGTCGTGCACCACTGCGGCAGCGGCGTGAGCGCCATACCCAACCTGCTGGCGATGGAAATCGCGGGTTTTCCGCGCACGGCGCTCTACGCGGGCAGCTGGAGCGAGTGGTGCAACACGCCGGGCCTGCCCGTCGCCCGAGGCTAGCCCAACCAGGAGCCGAGCATGAAAGCCCCCGAACTGCTGCTGCCCGCCGGCGGCCTCGAGCGCATGCGCACCGCCTTCGACTTCGGTGCCGACGCGGTCTACGCCGGTCATCCGCGCTATTCGCTGCGCGCGCGCAACAACGAATTCAGCAAACTCGAGCAGATCGCGCAAGGCATCGAGGAAGCCCATGCGCGCGGCAAGAAGTTCTTCCTCACGAGCAACCTGCTGCCGCACAACGACAAGGTGCGCACCTACCTGCGCGACATCGAGCCCATCATCCATATGCGCCCGGACGGCCTCATCATGGCCGACCCCGGCCTCATCAGCATGGTGCTCGAGCGCATGCACGAAGGGCCGTGGCCCGAGGTGCCGATCCACCTCTCGGTGCAAGCGAACACGCTCAACTCCGCGGCGGTGAAATTCTGGCAGCGCATC
>NZ_JAEMQB010000174.1:0-5888 GCF_022759015.1 Tibeticola sp.
AGAACGGCACGGTAACGTCGAATCCGGCAGCTCGGGCCGCCTGCTCGACGCCAACGTTGCCCGAGAGGACGATCACGTCAGCGACGCTCGCGCCCGTGTCCGCGGCGATGCCCTCGAGCACGCCGAGTACGCGGGCGAGGCGGGGCGGCTCGTTGCCCTCCCAGTCCTTCTGAGAGGCCAGGCGGATGCGCGCGCCGTTGGCGCCGCCGCGCATGTCCGAGTCACGATAGGTGCGCGCGCTGTCCCATGCGGTGGTGACCATGTCGCTGATCGACAGGCCGCTCTTCGCGATCCGCGCCTTGACGGCGTCGACGTCGTACTTGGTGTTGCCGGCGGGGACCGGGTCCTGCCAGATCAGGTTTTCCTTCGGCACGTCGGGGCCGACGTAGCGAGCCTTCGGACCCATGTCGCGGTGCGTGAGCTTGAACCACGCGCGCGCGAACACCTCGGAGAAGTAGGCCTGGTCCTTGGAGAAGCGCTCCGAGATCTTCCGGTAGGCGGGATCCTTGACCATCGCCATGTCCGCGTCGGTCATGATCGGGTTGTAGCGGATCGACGGGTCCTCGACGTCGACGGGCTTGTCCTCTTCCTTGATGGTCACGGGCTCCCACTGCCAGGCGCCGGCGGGGCTCTTCTTCAGCTCCCACTCGTGCTTGAAGAGCATCTCGAAGTAGCCGTTGTCCCAGCGCGTGGGGTGGGTCGTCCACGCGCCCTCGATGCCACTCGAGACGGTGTCCCGGCCGAAGCCCTTGCCCTTGGGATTGTGCCACCCGAGGCCCTGCTCGCCTAGGTCGCCCCCTTCCGGCTTCGGACCCAGAACGCTCGCGTCCCCGTTGCCGTGGCACTTGCCGACCGTGTGCCCGCCGGCGGTGAGCGCGACCGTTTCCTCGTCGTTCATCGCCATGCGCGCGAACGTCAGCCGCACGTCCTCGGCCGTGCGAAGCGGATCGGGCTTGCCGTTGACGCCCTCCGGATTGACGTAGATGAGGCCCATCTGCACTGCGGCCAGCGGATTGTCGAGCGTCTCGCGGCTCTGTCCATCGTACCGGTTCGCGGCGAGCCACTCCTTCTCGGAGCCCCAGTCGATGTCCTTCTCCGGATGCCAGATGTCCTCGCGACCGAAGCCGAAGCCGAAGGTCTGCAGGCCCATGGACTCGTACGCGATCGTTCCGGCCAAGATGATCAGATCGGCCCAGCTGACGCGGTTTCCGTACTTCCTCTTGATCGGCCAGAGCAGTCGGCGCGCCTTGTCGAGGTTGACGTTGTCCGGCCAGGAACTGATGGGGGCGAACCGCTGGTTGCCGGTGCCGCCACCGCCACGGCCGTCGGCGACGCGGTAGGTCCCCGCGGAGTGCCACGCCATTCGGACGAAGAGACCGCCGTAGTGCCCCCAGTCCGCAGGCCACCACGCCTGGCTGTCCGTCATCAGGGCACGCACGTCCTTCTTTAGCGCGTCGACGTCGAGCTTCTTCAGCTCTTCGCGGTAGTTGAAGTCGGGGCCCAGCGGATTGGTCTTGCGGTCGTGCTGATGGAGGATGTCGAGGTTCAACGCCTTCGGCCACCAGTCCATGGTCGAGGCGCCGACCGTCGTGTTGCCCCCGTGCATGACTGGGCATTTGCCGGGGCTGCTCCCCTTCATCGGGGCGGTGCGCGGATGCGCGTGAACTGGCTGCTTAGAATCGCTCATGGTGTTCTCCTCTTGCGTACGGGGTGCGCGGCGTCGGCTGGCGTCGCTTCTTGCAACTTCTGGCACTGCGCGCAGAGCCCCCGCACGTCGACGTGTGAATCGACGATGCTGCCGAAGCGCTTCACAGCTGCAGGAACGGGCAGCCCTTCGAGCGCGGTGCTCTCGAAATCCCTCACCAGCCCGCAGCGCAGGCACACGTAGTGGTGATGGCGCGCGAGGTTCGCGTCGAAGCGCACGCTGTCACGACGCGGGCCAAGCGTGGTGACAAGCCCGAGGTCGTTCAGCATCCACAAGGTTCGGTACACGGTGTCGAGCGAGACCGTTGGCATCCGCGCTTGCACGCTGCGCAGGAGCATCTCGGCGTCAGGGTGCTCGATGCTCGACGCGAGCTCGCGGAAGATCTCAAGCCGCTGGTGGGTCAGCTTCACGCCCGCCTCTTTCGCGGCCGCCTTGAACCGCTCGAGCCGCTGCACGACCTCATTGCTCTCGCTCTTGGCCATTGGTTCCTAGTTGCGTATAATTCGCAGGTAGGAATATAGTGACATCTATAGTCACTGTCAACCGAGTGCGTCTGGTGGATCGCCACGCACCAGATCTCGCTCGTTCAGCTAGCCCATCGCGCGAGAAGCACGCCGCTGATGCGATCGGTGCGCGGCCCACGTTGCGCATGACTTCCGCCTCCGTCCCTCGACTGCCGTTACCTCCGAACTGGGCACGTGCTCAAGCCGAAGAGCCGGTAGAGCGGGCAAAAGCCCCAGAGACCGGTGAATAGTGGCACGAGTCCGAAGAGCCCCCACCAGGTCTGCGGACCGATGACCGTCAGCGATAGCAGCCCGAGCCCCAGAGCAATCCTGAGACCGCGATCCCATCCAGCTTCGTTGTTCTTCATGGCGAATGCCTCCTTGCCGATGAGAGCCACAGCGCGATGAAAGGGTTCGGGTGTGCGAACTCGGTCAGCCGCGCCGCCCAGGTCCCACCACGAGCAACCCGAGCACGGCGCCGTAGAGCCGTAGAGCCCCGCGATGGGAGGGCGGCATAGAATCGTGCAGCCGCTGCCAGCGAGCGCGAACAGCTGGCCGACGGCGATCATCGCGCCGGCGCCTCCCAGCGCGGCCAAGGTTCTCCACACCCAGGGGCGAGCTCGCATCACCATCGGCTCATCGCCCCAAGATCGTGCACCGCGACGTAGCCCGCACTCTTGAGCATCCGGGCGGCGCGGCCGCTCCGATTCCCGCTCCGGCAGTAGAGAACGACGGCCCTGTCCTTGGGCTCGATCTCGCCCATACGGCGGTCGAGTTCCTGGACCGGGATGTTGATAGCCCCGGAGATGTGGCCGACAGCAAACTCCTCAGGCGTACGCACATCGAGGAGACGCGCTCCGCCCTCCACGAGACGCCGCGCATCAGAGCTGGTGACGTCGCCCCCCCTCATGAACAGGAGGTACCCAACCAGGATGACGGCCACGACGACGGCGACGACCTTGAGCACCACGGGCGTCACTCCAGCATCTCGATTGCGCGCGTGAGCCTCTGTTTGACCGCTTCGGCCAGCTCCGCGAGCTTCGGGTTTCCCGTTGTAGCCAGGGTCTTCGTCGGGTCGATCGCCAGGACGACTGCCTTACCGTCGTCTCCTTCATAGACGACGACGTTGCACGGCAGCATGAGAGCGATCTCGAGTTCGGCCTGAAGCGCCTCGTGTGCGAGGGGCGGGTTGCATGCTCCGAGAATCTTGTAGCGACGGAAGTCGACGCCGAGTTTCTGCTTGAGCGTGCTCTGGATGTCGATCTCGGTGAGCACACCGAAGCCCTCCGCCTTGAGCGCCTCTGGTACGCGGGTGATCGCCTCGTCGTAGGTGGCGCGGAGCGCCTTGCGAATTCCAAACGTGGTCATGGGCATCCTTCCTTTCGATCAAGCTCGTCTTCCTGGCCTTCTTGCCGCACCGACCGGCGCGGTGACGGAACCGCTCAAGTGGGCACCCCGAGCTTCGGCAACACCCACCTCTGCAGAGCGATCCAAACGGCGACGAAGACGATGATTCCGAGCCAGCCATCCATACCCGGTAGGTGCCAGGCGCGGGGGAAAGGATTCGTAGCTTATTTCCCAAGAAGATCGCGCAGCCACGACCGTCGTTTGGCACCGACCGCATGCTTGGCCTCCTTCGCCTTCTCCTCGCGGCAGCGACAACGGTCGGCCGGCGGAACGTTGCCGAGAACCTGTTCTACATGCGCGCCGCAACCGGCAAACGTGGGGCGACCGCACTTGGAACAATCGACTCGACGGCACATCAAACACCTCCCGCTCTCGCAGCGCGCGGCGCCGGGCGTTTGCTCTCCTGCTCGTCGAGGCTGCGTCGCACTTCGTTCATGTCGAGCGCACGTACCTTCTTCACGAGCTCGTCAAGGGCGGCCGCCGGAATAGCGCCTGGCTGGGCGGCGAGCAGAACACCGTCACGTAGGACCAACAACGTCGGGATGGCCCGAACCTGAAAAGCTGCAGCCAGACCGGGCTCGGCCTGGGTGTCGACCTTGCCGAAGACCACGTCGGGGTGGCGCATCGCGGCGGCCTCGAAGACGGGCGCGAACGCTCGGCACGGGCCGCACCAAGCGGCCCAGAAATCGAGCAGAACGATGCCCTGTTTGACGGTTGCTTCGAACGTTTTCTCGGTCACCTGCACGGTCGCCATCGTGGCCTCCATGCTCAGGTAGAGCCGCCGGTTGGCGAAAGGGTTCAGGCGTTCTCGGCGAGGAAGTTTCGCAGGGCGACCTTGACCGATGCCTGGACCGAGTTCGGCACCTGGACCGTTGGCCCGGTCGTACGACAGAGTGCGAGCGTTCGCTTGAGCGAGTCGCAGGCGCTGCGGCAGCGGTCGCAGGCTTGAAGGTGACGCTCCATCTCGGCGCAGATATCCGCGCTGATTTCCTCCTCGAGGTGCTGCGAGAAGAGCGTCAGAACGTCGGGACACGTCCCGTTGGCAGCCGCGCCGTCGGTCGAAATCCCGAGCATGGGCGCGACCTGCGCGCGCACGGACAGTCGTGCGCGATGGAGCCGGCTCTTGACGGCCTGGATGCTCACGCCGAGGACCTCGGCCACCTCGGGTGCGGTCAAGCCCTCCACGTCGCGAAGGAGAAGTACCTCGCGGTACATGGGCTCGAGGCTGCGGATCGCTTGCTCCAGCGCGTGCTCGACCTGCTTGCCAGCGAGCACCTCGTCGGGGCTCTGCGCCGGATCGGCGAGCTGTCTTCCCTCTGCGATCATCTCGGTGTCGAGAGACCGCTCCTCCTCCGGGGCGAACTTGCTCCTGCGCCGTTTCTTGATGCAGAAACTGCGGGCGATCGTGTAGAGCCAGGTCGAGATCGACGAGGCGCCGCGGAAGTCGCGTACGCCGCGCGCCATGGAGAGTAACGTGTCCTGCAGGACGTCCTTCGCGTCCTCGGGGTCGCGGCACATCTTCATGCCGAAGCGGTAGACCTGAGCCTGATGCCTCTCGAGCAACGCCTCGATGGCTTGGGCGTCGCCGGCGCGGGCCCGTTCGAGGAGGAAATTGTCGGCTTCGTCGCGCATCTACCTGCAAACTTGTCCCACAAAACGCCGAGATCGGCCACGAGGTCGTGCTGGGCGGCCACGAACCCATTCGGCGAACGCGGGCTCTCACCCAGTGAAAGGAGCACCCCATGCTCTTCAGACAGCTCTTTGAGCGGGAGTCCAGCACGTACACGTATCTCCTGGCGGCCCGGCAGGGCGGCGAGGCGTTGCTGATCGATCCCGTGAAGGAGGAGATCGGCAAGTACCTGCAGCTCATCAAGGAGCTGGATCTTCGCCTCCTCTTCGCAGTAGACACGCACGTTCATGCCGACCACGTGACCGGGCTCGGCGAGCTTCGTACTGCCACGAGCTGCGCGACCATCATGGGAGCACAGAGCAAGGCCGAGTGCGTTTCGCGCAAGGTGACGAACGGTGAGCTCATCAAGGTCGACGGCCTCGAGCTTCGTGCGCTCTACACGCCGGGCCATACGGACGACTCGTATAGCTTCGTGGCGGAGGACCGCGTCTTCACCGGAGACACTCTCCTCATCCGGAGCACCGGGCGCACCGACTTTCAGAACGGCGATCCCCGTGCCCAGTACGAAAGCCTGTTCGGTAAGCTGCTCAAGCTGCCAGACGAGACACTCGTGTACCCGGCCCACGACTACAAAGGCTGGACC
>NZ_JAEMQB010000063.1:0-8179 GCF_022759015.1 Tibeticola sp.
CCGGCTGAGCTATGGGGTTTATCTGTTGCACATGGCGTGGCTGCCGGTGGCGGTCTTTTTTCAGAAAGTTTTGGGAGCTTGGCCAGCGCTATTGCTGGGTTTGGTGCTCCTGTTTTTGAGTGCTGAGGGGCTGCATCGGGCGGTCGAGGCGCCGGCTCGTCGCTGGGGCCGACGGTGGGCGCAGCGGCGCGCGGCTCAAAAGACGTCGGTATCGCCCGGCTGAAACCGGGGCAGCGGCCAGTCGGGGTGGAAGCGTCCGTTACCGCTGATCTCCACCGCGATGATCGGAGTCGCGACCATCGGAAAATCCCCCGGCAGCCAGCAGCGCCAGCCGCCGGTTCGGCTGGCCGCAGCCAAAGCGGCCAGTGCTGGCCGCAGTGGCAGGTCTGCGGGCAGACTGGCGTCGATCACCTCAGGTGAGTCGGCTTCGCGCGTGACCAGCCAGCCCTGGGGCGATGCCCAGGTGCGGCGCAGCAGCCAAAGGCGGTAGCGCTGCGTGGGATGACGAGCGTAGCGCCAATCGAGGTAGGCGGCGGTTTTGAGCAGGCCGATGCCGGCAACCGATGGCGCCGCGGCGCGGCGCCAGAACGCGGCCAAACCTGGATCGCGCAAGGTAGACCACGGCACGGCCTGCGCACGCCAACCCTGGGTGGCGCGCCAGCGCGCGAGCAGCCCGCGCGGAGGGTCGCCGCCTTGCTGCGCCGCACAGGTGTAGAGCCGCCGGTAGAGACCCATGCGCTCCCCCAGGCGCGCGGGGCGTATGCCCGGGAAGCCGTAAATAAACATCGGCCACGATGCAGGGCCGAGGTGCTGGAGCGTGTCATCGAGCGCACGCATGAGCTTGCGGTAGAGGTTGCCCGGGCCCAAATCGCCACGCACCTGGGGATGCACCATGACGTCGCAAACTTGAACCCAGCGCAGGGATTGGTCGCCCCAACGGCCCTCGAACATCTGCGCGCCCACATGCGCCACCAACTGGCCGTTCGAACCCACGCCGACCAGATTGGTCGATGCGAGGACGGGAGCCTCGGCAAACTTCCAGAGCCACTCGCCCGGGCTGCGGGGTTGGCCAAAGACCGCATGGAAAAGTGAGCACCCAGACTCAATGTCATGAAGGGCCATGGGCCGTATATCCACTGCTTTCATTTCAGTCGCCACGCAAGGCTCGGGCAAGCACTCGCAAGGGGCGGGTCCAACGCCAAATACGCGAGCGATGAATCAGGGTCAGCTCAACCTCAGCGGCGCGCAGCCGGGCCTCGGTGTCGTGCAGCCGGGCCTCGGTGTCGTGCAGCCGGGCTTGGGTCGCTCGCAGTTGGCCCTGGGTCGCCTGCCAGGCGGTCTCGCGCGCATCCAACGCGACGGCATGCCAGACCAGGATGTCTGCCGCCTGCGCGGCGGACCATCGGGAGAGCTCGCGCTCGAGGATGCGGCGATGCCAGACAGCCCAATGTTGCGGGTGCGCGGGATTGGCCAGCTGCGAATGTCCCTGGCCCTGGCGGTAGAGCGCACTGATGCCGGGCACATGCTCGAAGGGGCCGATCGCGGCGAGCTGGCACCAGAAGTGCCAATCTTCGAGCACGGGCAGGGTTTCATCGAAGCGGACCTGCGCGCGCCGCGCCGCGTCGCGTCGGAACAGCACGCCGTGGATGGGAAGGAAGTTGATGCCCCTGAGCCGCTGGGGTGCCCAAGGCAGGTCGTACTCGCGGATGGTCTGGCCCGCCGCGTCGACGACGCGCACGCCCGCGTAAGCAGCAACGGCCTGTGGCGCGCGCTCGAGCGCTGCGACCAAGCGTTCGAGATGCTCGGGGAACAGCAGATCGTCATCGTCGAGAAAGATCGCCAGCGGCGCGTCGGCCGCCTCCATCAGCCGGTTCGCCGCCTGCGCCCGGCCGAGCGCGGGGCTCTGCGAGGCGCAGGCGTCCTCGGTTTCGGCCTCTGTCGGCTCGATGAGGTGACAGACCAGCGCTGAATCGGGCAGCGGCAGGGGCCGGTGGCGGCGGCCGCTGGCATTGAGCACCCACACTTCGACGTTGGGATAGGTCTGCGCCGCGACGCTGGCGAGCGCGTCGGCGAGGCAGTCGCGGTCCATGCTGCGGATAAGGACGGCGACGCGCGGCAGGTCGGCCGGTTGCAGCGCAAGCGCATGCGCGCGGCGCTGGGCAAACCATGCGGCTGCAGCCGGTCCTTGCTGCCGTAAGGCGGTCGCATCCACGGAAAAGAACGCCTCGGCCGCGGCGCAGCCCGTATGTCCGAACGCGCGCACGCGGGCAAGCGCCTGGGCCTGTTCGAGATAGGGCTGCACGCGCAATTGCGAGCCGAAGGCCTCGATGGCTGCCCATTTGCGCTCGGCAACCGCTGAGATATCGACCCAAACGTTGGGAATCGTAGGTGAGCCGACCTCGTAAAACAGCACGCGCTCGATGCCCTGCCCCGCCTCGAGCCGCTGCAACACGGCAGCGAGTCCGGCGAGCGCCACGGCTTGATGGTCCGGGTGGGGTTCGCTGAGGGCGGGGAGGAGCACCGTCTGGCTGGCGTGTTCGGCGTAAGCACGAGCCAGAGCGTCGATCAGCGCGGGGGAATGGCGCAAGCCACCATCTGGGAACCCCGACAGCGTGATCGGTGGGGCGTAGCCGAGCCGTGCGGCCGCCGCGGCCGACTCTTGCACGCGGCCACCGGCGTGTTGCGGCGGCCCCAAAGAGGGTTCGCCCTGCGCCTCGCCATGGGTGAGCAGCAGCACCTTCGGGTCGAGCCCGGCGTCGGCCAGCTGCGCGAGCAAGCCGCCCGCGCCGAGCACCTCGTCATCGGGGTGGGGGGCGACGCACAGGACACGGCCGAGCCCTCGCGGCTCCAAAGCGGCTTGGTGAGCGGGGTGGGTCAGCGCTGGTTCGGGGGAGCGGTCTAGCATGAAGGGCAGAAGTCGTTGTGTGCAGCCAGCGCCGGCTATTCCGGCCCCGTTGCTGGGCTGGAACTACACTTTGTGGTTTTTGTCGGCGACGCTCGTCGCAAAATCGTGATGCTTCGCGAACTCTATCACCGCCTCCCATTGCCCCCGAGTTGGAAACGCTGGCTGCAGCAGCAGCGCCGTCGCTGGCAGGCAGGACCCGCAGCCGCAGGCTGGCATAAAGCAAGGACGTCGACTGATCTCGGCCCCGCCGCCAAGCCGGGTATTCGTGACTGGGTGTTTTTCGGCGTGATCGACTGGCACTTTCGCCACCAACGGCCGCAGCAATTGGCACTGGCGCTGGCGCGTCAAACCGGGGGGCGGGTGTTCTACCTCACGCCTCATCTGCTCCCGCAGGCCGACGTGGGGTATGCGGTCGATTGCATCGATGGTGCGGCTGCGGTGTACCAGATCGCGCTGCATGCGGCGACGATCCCCAATATTTACGAGCACATTCCCGACGTCCAAGCCTTGGCCCAGTTGCGCGCTGGCCTGGCGCAGCTTTGGCAGAACGCGGGTATCGACTCCGCCGTGTGCGTGGTGCAGCACCCGTTCTGGCTGGAACTGGCCCGCGGCTTTGGCGATGCCCTGCTGGTCTACGACTGCATGGATCACCACGCGGGCTTCGACAACACGGCCCCGGCCCATGAGGCCCGGGAACTGGAACTGCTGGCGCAAAGCGACCTGACGATCGTGACTTCGGACTTTCTCGAGGCTTGGGCGCGGCCGCACGCGCGCGCCGTGGCGATGGTGCGCAATGCGGCCGATGACGCCCACTTTCGGCAAGCCGCGCGACCCGAGGCCTTGGACCTGCCGCCCAAGCCGCGGCCGGTCGTGGGGTACTACGGGGCGATTGCAGGCTGGTTCGACGTGGCGCTGGTCGATGCGCTGGCCGGCCGTTTCCCGGACGTGGATTGGGTGCTGGTGGGCGACGACACCGCGGGTGCGCGCCGGGCGTTGGCGCATCATGCCCATGTGCGCCTGCCCGGGGAAGTGCGCTATGCCGAACTGCCGCGGTGGTTGGCCACATTTGATGTATGCCTCATCCCGTTCCAACGCACGCCGCTGACCATGGCAACCAATCCCGTCAAGGTCTATGAATACCTGAGCGCCGGTAAGCCCGTGGTCGCGACCGATCTGCCGGAACTGAGCCCGCTCGCGGCCGAGGGGCTGGTGGCGCTGGCGCGTGATGTCGACGGCTTCGAGCGCGCGATCCGCGCCGCGCTTGCCGAGTCTGCCGACAAGCGGCAAGCGGCCGAGGCTGCGGCGCGGCGCATGGCCTACGCCCAGCAACAGACCTGGGACGCGCGGGCACGAACGCTGCAGGCGGCGCTGCAGGCTCTGCCCGAGCCGAGCGTGAGCGTGGTGGTGGTCTGCTACAACCAGTGGCGACTGACGCAGCGCTGCCTCGAGAGCTTGGAAGCCTGCGCCGACGGTGTGCCGCTGCAAGTGATTGCGGTCGACAACGCTTCGCGCGATGAGACCGCGGAGGGCTTGGCGCGTTGGCAAGCCCAGGATCCCGAGCGGCGTCGAGCGATCATCCAAGCCGAAAACCTCGGCTTCGCGGGTGGCGTCAATGCGGGCATGGCCCATGCGACGGGGGATTACCTGGTGGTGCTCAACAACGACACCATCGTCACACCGGGCTGGGCGCGAGGCCTGCGGCGACACTTCGAGCGCGAGCCGCAGCTGGGCTTGCTCTGCCCGGTGACGAACAACATCGGGAACGAGGCACGGGTGGAATTGCCGGGCGACGGGCCTGAGGCCGTGTTGGCGGCAGCGCGGGCCTACACCCGGGTGCACGCCGGACAGTGGATGCGTTTGCAAACCGCGGCCTTTTTCTGCGTGATGCTGCCGCGCCGGGTGTGGGCGCAGATCGGGCCGATGGATGAGCGGTTTTTCCCCGGCTTCTTCGAGGACGACGACTATTGCCGCCGATTGCAAGCGGCGGGCTATGAGATCGGATGCGCCGAAGATGTGTTCGTCTACCATGAGCTCTCCGCCAGCTTCGACCAGGAAGGGGCACGGCGCAAACAGGAGATCTTCGAGCGCAACCGGCGGCTCTATGAAGAAAAATGGGGGCACTGGGAGCCGCACCGTTATCGTGCAAGCACCGCCGAAGTGCTGGAGTCGTCGGAATGAAGCGCTGGCACCTGGCGGTTTTGGTCGGCACCCGGCCCGAGGCGATCAAGATGGCTCCGGTGATTCGAGCCATCGAGGCCGTGCCCGACGCCCGTTGCAGCTTGGTGCTGACCGGACAGCATCGCGACCTGGTGCAACCGATTTTGGACTTGTTCGGGCTGCACGCCGTGCATGACGTGCAGGTCATGCGCGAACACCAGTCGCTCGGGGCGCTGACGGCGCGGGCGCTGGCGGGATTGGACGCTTGGCTCGAAGCGGCGCAACCCGATGCGGTCTTGGGTCAGGGCGATACGGTGAGTGTGCTCGCAGGCTCGCTGGCGAGTTTCTTCCGGCGTATTCCGTTTGCGCATGTCGAAGCGGGGCTACGCACCCAAAACCCACTGCTGCCGTTTCCGGAGGAAATGAATCGCCGACTCACGGCGCAAGTGGCACGCTGGCATTTCGCGCCCACCGAAGGCGCACGGAGGGCCTTGCTGCGCGAAGGCCATCCCGCGGCCCACATCGAGGTGACCGGCAATACGGTGATCGACGCCTTGCTCGAGGTGTTGGCGATGCCCCGCCCGGCCGACTTGCCTGGGGACGAGGGGCGTCCCTACGTTTTGGTGACGGTCCACCGCCGGGAAAACCACGGCGACGCGCTGGTCCGGATTACCGATGCCTTGCGCGCCCTGGCGCAGCGATACCCCGGGATCGATTGGATTCTGCCGGTGCATCCCAACCCCTCGGTACGCGGAGCGGTGCAGCGTTTTCTGAGCGGATTCGCCAACATCCGCTTGATCGAACCCGTGCCTTATGGCCATTTTTGCTGGCTGATGAAAGGGGCGCGGTTGATTTTGTGCGATTCTGGCGGGATCCAAGAGGAAGCCCCCGCACTCGGGGTGCCGGTGCTCGTGCTGCGGGACGAAACCGAACGCCCCGAAGCGGTCGCGATCGGCGCCAATCGCTTGGTTGGAACGACGACCGAGGCGATCGTGGAGGGGACCCGGGCCTTGCTGGAGGATGACGCGCTCTACGCGCGGATGGCCAGTGCGGGCTCGCCGTTTGGAGATGGCCACGCCGCCGAACGCATCGTGACGCGCCTGCTGGGCGACCTGCGTGCCAGCGAGCGCCGATGAAACTGCTCTACCTCTCACCGGTACCCCTGGCGAGTTTCGCCCAGCGGCCTCATCACTTCGTGCGCTGGGTGCATGAGCGCTTTGGAGCGCAGGTGTTGTGGATCGAACCGCCGCCGGCGCGCCTGCCACGATGGTCGGATGTGTCGAGACTGCGTCCGGGGGCGGGGCGGAAAGCCGCCTTGGCGGACGCTTGGACCCAAGACGCCTGGATCCAGCGCTTGCGCGTGCCGGCCCTACCCTTCGAGCCTTGGTCTGCGGGCCGTGCGATCAACGAACGGCTCCAGACCCGGGTGTTGCGGCAACTCGACGCCTGGGTGGATGGACAAACCTGGCTCGCGTTTGGGAAACCCTGCGCACTGGCGCTCGCGCTGCAGCGCCGTTATGCCGACCGCCCCAGCTTGTTCGACGTGATGGATGCCGTCCCGGAGTTCAGCAGCGAGCCATCAAGGCAATGGTTGTCCCAATGCGAAACCCAGCTGGCGGCATGCTGCGACCAGGTGGTCGCGTCGGCACCGTCGCTGCTCACGCGCCTGGGGATCGACCCCCCAGACACGCGGGCCTGCGTGATTTCGAATGGCCTGGTGCCGCCCGACCCCGGCATGACCACGAGGCGCCTGCCATCACCGGAGGGGCCGCCGCGATTCGTCTACGTCGGCGTGATCGCGTCCTGGTTCGATTGGGAAGCCGTGCTGGCTCTGGCCCGGCGTTTTCCAGCTTCGCCGATCCGCTTGATCGGTCCCTGCCACCAAGCGCCGCCCAGTGCCTTACCGTCCAACGTTCAACGGCTCGGTCCGGTGGCCCATCAAGCGCTCGATGCCGTCTTTCTGGAAGCGGACATCGGACTCATCCCCTTCCTGGACAACGCATTGACGCGCCATGTCGATCCGGTCAAGTTCTACGAATATCGCGCGGCGGGACTCGGCGTTTTGAGCACCCGGTTTGGCACGATGAATGCGCGCGGCCCGAGCGATCAGGTTCTGTTCTTCGACGCGCAACCGAGCGCGCCGGCCCTGCGTGCGCTGGCCCAAGCCGCCGCCGATGAAGCCGCGCGCGCCCGGTTTTGCGCCGAGCATGCGTGGACGCGGCGATGGGAGCGACTGGCTCCCTGGTTCACCGCCGAGACGAATGGGCGGTAACTACGGACCCCAGCGGCCGGACCAAACGAAGAAACCCAAATCCAGCGTGTCGCGGTGAAGGTTGATGTGGGCGACCGGATCGATCCATTGGTAGACGTGGATGCCACGTTCGCACAGGATGTAGGCGCCGACGCGGTACCGACCTTTGTTGAAGGGTAAATGGTCGCACTCGAAAACCGCCGTCGCACGGCCCTGCCGGTCGCGGGTCAGTGGCCGTCCACTACTGAGGGAAAACTGCGTCGCCAGAATGCGCCCCGATTCGGAGGAAAGGACGACTGCCGCCGTCGGTGCGGGCAGCGCGGGATCGGACTCGAGGTCGATCTCGACGCGCAGCGTCGATGCCCCGCTGCGGCCGTAGAGTTCATCCCCGACCTGCCCGTCGAGCGCCACGCGGACCACCACCAGGCGCGCCTGGCCTTGCAGCGATTCCGGAGCTTGAATCGGGTTGCTTGCGTGCGGCGGGTCATGGGCCGCATGGGGCGCGACCACCGGCGGCGCGGCTGCTTGGTCGAGAAACTCTTGATAGTGCGCCAAAACCCGAGTCACCTCGCCTTGCTCACGCACCCGGCCTTCATGCAGCCACATCGCCGTGTCGCAGAAGACCTCGACATGGAAGAGCGCGTGGCTGCAAAACAAGACGGTGGCACCCCTTTGGCGGATTTCCATGATGCGGTCGAAAGACTTGCGTGCGAACGCCCCGTCGCCGACCGAAAGCGCTTCGTCGACGATGAGGATGTCGGGCTCGACGCTCGTGGCAATCGAAAAAGCCAGCCGCACATACATGCCGATCGAGTAGGTTTTGACGGGCTGGTCGATGTGATGACCGATGCCCGAAAAATCGATGA
>NZ_JAEMQB010000025.1:0-13035 GCF_022759015.1 Tibeticola sp.
CGCAGCGAACGGCAGCCGCAGCTCATTGCGGTGTGCCTGTTCGATCTGGACCGATTCAAGCCGGTGAACGACCGCTTGGGCCATGCGGCCGGTGATGAACTCTTGCGGCAGGTGGCTCGGCGTGCGCAAGAGGTTTTGAGAGACACCGACACGCTGGCGCGTTTCGGCGGCGATGAATTTGCGCTGGTGCTCCCCGATCTGCGCCACGTCGATGAAGCGGAGTCCATTGCGCAGCGGCTGGTCGAGCGCTTGGCTGAGCCGTTCGTCCTGGGTGCCGAGACGGTCGAAATCAGCGCATCGTTGGGCTATACCGTCTATCCCTTCGATCCGGGCGACCCCGATCTTTTGCTGCGCCACGCCGACCAGGCGATGTACGCGGCCAAGCACAGCGGGCGCAATCGCCTGCACCTGTACGACGTGGCTTCCGACCAAATGCAGGAAGCGCATCGGCAGCAGCTCGATCGGGTGCACCTGGCGCTCGAGCAGCGTGAGTTCGAGTGGCATTACCAACCCAAAGTCGACATGCGCCGGGGAGTCGTCGTGGGCTTCGAAGCCTTGGCGCGGTGGCGCCATCCGGAACGCGGGTTGCTCTCGCCGTTGGCGTTTTTGCCCTATATGGAGTCGGGCCCGCTGGCCATCGAGTTGGGGGTGCAGGCGCTCGAAGCCGCACTTGCGCAGCTCGAAGCCTGGGCCGCAGAGGGCTTCCAGACCCGGGTGGCGGTGAATGTGGCGCCCGACCACTTCACCGCCGACCGCTTCGTCGACGATGTGCGGGCCGCGCTGGCGCGCCACCCGAGCCTGCCGGCGGGCAGTCTGGAAATCGAGATCGTCGAGTCGGCCGCCATCGACGACCTGGCCCGCGCGGTCGCGGTGATCGAGGCGTGTCACGCGCTGGGCGTGACGGTCGCGCTGGATGACTTCGGCACGGGTTATGCGTCGCTGTCCTACCTCAAGCGCTTGCCGGTGGATGTGCTGAAGGTCGACCAGAGTTTCGTGCGCGACCTGCTGGACGATCAGGGCGACCTTGCGCTCATCGAAGCCGTGGCCGCGCTTGGCAGCGTCTTTGGCCGCCGCGTCGTCGCCGAAGGGGTGGAGCTGGCCGAGCAGGGGGTGGTTCTGATGCGCTTGGGTTGCGACCTGGCCCAGGGCTATGGCATTGCCCGGCCCATGCCGGCGGCCGAGGTGCTCGCCTGGCGCGAGACCTGGCGTGCCGATCCGGCCTGGGCTTTGTGGGGCGACACGCGTTGGGAATTGAGCGACTTTCCGCTGCTGGTCGCGCAATACGACCACCTGCGCTGGATACGCACGGTGCTGGCGACGCTCGACGGCGCGCCGGTGCGGCTGGGCCACGAGGAGCTGGTCGATCATCATGCCTGCCGCCTCGGCCATTGGTACGACACCCACGGCCGGCGTCGCTATGGGGCGCTGCCCGCCTATCGGGAGCTCGAACCCGTGCACGCCGAGGTTCACCGTGTCGGGCTGGCGTTGGTGGCCGCAGCCGCATCCGGGCAGAAAGAGACCGCGGCACAGCTCGGGATCGAGCTTTTGGCACTCAAGGAGCGCATCCTCGAACTGCTGGCGCGGCTGCAGATCGAGGTCTTGCACGCGGGCGCCCCGGATGCGGCGCTTGGAGACGATCAGGCGTAGCGCCCTTCGGGCGGGGCAAAGATCTCGAGCAAGCGGTCGAGCCCGCCGATGTCGATCGCCACCTTGGCCTGGGCTCGCACCCTCGGTTTGGCACGGTAAGCCACCGATAAGCCCACGGCCGCCATCATCTCGAGGTCGTTGGCGCCGTCGCCGACCGCGATGACCTGTTCGGGCGTGCAGCCGATGCGCGCGCAGGTCTCGAGCACGGCGCGGCGCTTTTCCGCTCCGTCGCAAATGTCGCCCCAGGGCTGGTCGAGCAGGCGGCCGGTGAGCTTGCCGTCCCGGATTTCGAGCAGATTGCTGCGCGTCTCGTCGAGCTGCAAGCGTCGCTGCACCCGCTCGGCAAAGAAAGTGAAGCCGCCGGAGACCAGCAGCGTGCGCAAGCCTGCTTCGCGGCACGCGTGCACCAGTTCATCGGCACCGGGGTTGATCTGCAGCCGGTGGCGATAGATTTGTTCGAGCTGCGCGGTCGTGACGCCCTCGAGCAGCGCCACGCGCCGGCGCAGGCTTTCCTTGTAGTCGGCGATTTCGCCGCGCATGGCCGCTTCGGTGATGGCGGCGACTTCGGCCTTGCGCCCAACGGCATCGGCGATTTCGTCCACGCACTCGATGTCGATCAGCGTGGAGTCCATGTCGAACGCGATGAGGCGGTAGTCGGGCAGTCGCAGCGGCGGCGTGATGCCGCGCACGAACAGACCCGGCGAGAGTTCGGTTTCAGGGTTCATGGCAGAGACTCAGGCGGTCACGGGGGTCGGGGTGCCGAGCGCGCGCAGCACGTCACGCACCATCTGCGCGCGGGCTGTTGCGTCGGGCAGGGCGCGCTCGATGCGCAGCTTTTCATTGCCGGCAAGCTTGATGTGGCGGTTCTTCTGAATCAATTCGATGATGCGCAGCGCCTCGATCGGCGGGTTGGGCCGGAAGCTGATGGTGATCACGCTTGGCGCTGCGTCCACCTTGGCGACGCCGTAGGGGGCCGAGAGCACCCGCAGCCGATGCACATCGATCAGCGTCTGCGCGGGCGGGGGCAGCTTGCCAAAGCGGTCCACCATTTCTTCGAGCAGGCCATCGATCTGTTCGTTGGTTTTGGCGGTGGCGAGCTTTTTGTAGAACGAGAGCCGCAGGTGCACGTCGCCACAATAGCTCTCGGGCAGCAGAGCGGGCGCGTGCAGGTTGATGTCGGTCGTCGCCGACAGCGGTGCGAGCAGGTCGGGCTCTTTGCCGGCTTTCAGGCTGCGCACCGCTTCGGCGAGCATCTCGTTGTAGAGCTGAAAGCCGATCTCCATCATGTTGCCGCTTTGGCTCTCGCCGAGCACCTCGCCCGCGCCACGGATTTCCAGATCGTGCATGGCCAGGTAGAAGCCGCTGCCGAGTTCTTCCATTTGCTGGATGGCTTCGAGCCGCTGCGCGGCCTGTTTGGTCAGGCCCTCAATGTCGGGCACGAGCAGGTAGGCGTAGGCCTGGTGGTGGCTGCGGCCCACGCGCCCGCGCAACTGGTGCAGCTGCGCGAGCCCGAATTTGTCGGCGCGGCTGATGACGATGGTGTTGGCCGTGGGCACGTCGATGCCGGTTTCGATGATGGTCGAGCACAGCAGCAGGTTGTAGCGCTGGGCGACGAAGTCGCGCATCACGCGCTCGAGCTCGCGCTCGGGCATCTGGCCGTGGGCGACGGCGATGCGCGCTTCGGGCAGCATCTCCTGCAGCTTCTGGCGGCGGTTCTCGATGGTTTCGACTTCGTTGTGCAGGAAATACACCTGGCCGCCGCGCTTCAATTCGCGCAGCACGGCCTCGCGGATGACGCCCTGGCCTTCGTTGCGCACGAAGGTCTTGATCGCCAGACGCCGCTGGGGCGCGGTGGCAATGACCGAGAGGTCGCGCATGCCTTCGAGCGCCATGCCCAGGGTGCGCGGAATCGGCGTAGCGGTCAGCGTCAGCACGTCGACCTCGGCGCGCAAGGCTTTCATCTGCTCCTTGTGGCGCACGCCGAAGCGGTGTTCTTCGTCGATGATGAGCAGGCCGAGGTTGTGAAACTTCGTCGAGGCGCTGAGCAGCTTGTGCGTGCCCACGACGATGTCCACCGTCCCGTCGGCCAGCCCCTTGAGGGTTGCATGGACTTCTTTGGTCGAGCGAAAGCGCGAGACCTCGGCCACTTTCACGGGCCACTTCGCGAAGCGGTCGGCCAGCGTCTGGTAGTGCTGCTCGGCCAGCAGCGTCGTGGGGGCGAGAAACGCCACCTGTTTGCCGCCGGTGACGGCGACGAAGGCCGCGCGCAGCGCGACCTCGGTCTTGCCAAAGCCCACGTCGCCGCAGACCAGGCGGTCCATGGGCCGCGGACTGATCATGTCCTGAATGACGGCATGAATCGCCGCTTTTTGATCGGCGGTTTCTTCGAAGCCGAAGTCGGCGGCGAACTGCTCGTAGTCGTGCGCGCTGAAGCGGAAGGCGTGGCCTTCGCGTGCGGCGCGCCGTGCGTAGATGTTGAGCAGTTCGGCCGCGGTGTCGCGCACCTGCTCGGCGGCCTTGCGCTTGGCGCGCTCCCACTGGCCGCTGCCGAGCTTGTGCAGCGGCGCCTCGTCGGCGCTCACGCCGGTGTAGCGGCTGACCAGTTGCAACTGGCTCACCGGCACATAGAGCACGGCCTTGTCGGCGTACTCGAGGTGTAAAAACTCCTGCAGCGCGGGGCTGCCGTCGGCGTTCTTTTCGCCCAGGTCCAGGTTCACCAGCCCGCGGTAGCGGCCGATGCCGTGAGCGCTGTGTACCACGGGGTCGCCAATGTTGAGCTCGGAGAGGTCTTTGATGAGCGCGTCGACGTCGCTGACCTGCTCCTGCTTCTTGCGCCGGCGCACGCTGGGGGCGGCGGCGAAGAGCTCGGTCTCGGTGATGAATTCCAGCCCACGTTCGACCCAGGCAAAGCCCGCTTGCAGCGCGCCGGTGGCGATCCCCAGCGGCTCGTCACTGGCTTCGAACTCAGCCAAATTGTCGAACGCGGGCGGCGAGACGCCCGCGTTGCGCAGGAAATCGAGCAGGCTTTCGCGCCGACCGTCGCTTTCGGCCAGCAGCAGCGCGCGCGCGGGCGTGGTGCGCAGGTGCGTCTGCAGGCGTGCCAAAGGCTCGTCGGCGCCGCGCTGCACGGCGAGCTCAGGCAGGGGAGCCAGCCAGGGATGCGCCGCGGCGTCCTGCTCGGTCGGTCGCAGCGCCAACTGCGGCAGGCTTTTGGCTACGGTGTAGAAGGCTTCCTGGGTCAGGAACAGGGCTTCTGGCGGCAGGATCGGGCGCTCAGGATCGCCTTGAAGCAGGCGGTAGCGTTCGCGGGTGTCTTGCCAGAACTGCGCAAAAGCGGCCTCGAGGTCGCCGTGCAGCACCAGCGTGGCGTCCGATCCGAGGTAATCGAAGACGGTGGCGGTTTCTTCGAAGAACAGCGGCAGGTAATACTCGATACCTGCGCTGGCTACGCCGTTGCCGATGTCTTTGTAGATGCGGCTGCGGGTTGGGTCGCCTTCGAGGAATTCTCGCCAACGCTGCCGAAATCGGCTGCGCGCAGCCTCGTCCATGGGGAATTCGCGGCCGGGCAGCAGCCGCACTTCGGGTACGGGGTAGAGGCTGCGCTGGCTGTCGGGGTCGAAGCTGCGAATGGAGTCGATCTCGTCGTCGAAGAGGTCGATCCGATAGGGCATGGGTGAGCCCATCGGAAACAGATCGATCAGGCCGCCGCGCACGGCGTATTCACCGGGGCTGACGACTTGGGTGACATGGTTGTAGCCTGCCAGCGTCAATTGGCTCTTGAGCGCTTGCGCATCGAGCCGTTGCCCAACCTTGAAGTGAAAGGTGTAGGCGGCCAGGAATGAGGGCGGCGCCAGTCGGTAGAGCGCGGTCGATGCGGGAACCACGATCACGTCGGCGCCTTGCTCCCGATCGCGCTGCTGAATGCGCCAAAGGGTTGCGAGTCGCTCGGAGATCAGGTCTTGGTGCGGCGAAAAGCTGTCGTAGGGCAGCGTTTCCCAATCGGGGAAGAGGGCGCAGCGCAACTCGGGCGCGAAGAAGGCCAGTTCCTCGATCAGCCGAACCGCGTCGGTCGCTTGAGCCGTCACGATGGCGACGGGGCGCCCGTCGGTGCGCGCGCGGCGCGACAGCTCGGCAAGCAGCAGACTGTCGGCCGACGCGGCGGGCTGGGGCATCGTGTAACGACGCGCGGGGGTGAGTTTGGGTAGTTCCATGCGTGCGGTGGGCGGGTGGTGCCCAGAACGAACACCCCCGGCCCAAGGGTAGGCCGGGGGTGCGTCCGAGATTTTAGAATGGCAAGTTCCGCGCCGCTGCCCCCTCATGACCGAAACCGCACCGATTCCCCGTCTTCATGCGCTGGTTCCCTGTGCGGGCGTGGGCCTGCGGGCGCAAGCGAACGGGCCGAAGCAGTACGCCGACCTGGAAGGGCGGCCGGTGGTCATGCATACCCTCGATGCGCTCTTGGCGGTGCCGCGGCTTGCGCGCATTCTCGTGGTGGTCGCGCCAGGGGATGGTTTCTTGCCGGTGCCCGATGCCAGGGTCGAAGTGGCGGACTGCGGGGGCGTGAGCCGGGCCCAGTCGGTATTCAATGGGGTCGAGCGGCTGCTGGAGAGCGGGGCGGATCCTGCGGATTGGGTGCTGGTGCATGATGCGGCGCGCTGTCTGGTGGCGCCGGCCTTGGTCGAGGCGCTGATCGATGCTTGCATCGACGACCCGGTCGGTGGCTTACTGGCGTTGCCGGTTGCCGATACCCTCAAGCGTTCGGTCGAAGGCCGTGCGGCCGAAACGATCGAGCGCAGTGACAAGTGGCTCGCGCAGACGCCTCAAATGGCGCGCCTGGGCTTGTTGCATCGGGCTTTGGCCGCCCGGGCGCCGGCTTTCGTCGGGGTTACCGACGAGGCCAGCGCGCTCGAGGGCTTGGGTTTGCGGCCGCGTCTCGTGCAGGGAAGCCCATGGAACATCAAATTGACCTACCCGCAGGACTTCGTTCTGGCGCGGGCCTTGCTGCGGAGTCTGGCGTGATGAGCGATGACGAAATGGCTGCGGCGGCCTTGAACATCCGCATCGGCGAAGGCTGGGATGTGCACGCGCTGGTGCCGGGTCGGCGTTTGGTCATCGGTGGGGTTGAGATTCCCCATGCGATGGGACTGTTGGGCCACTCGGACGCCGATGTGTTGTTCCACGCGGTGACCGATGCGGTGCTGGGCGCCGCCGGCCTTGGCGACATCGGTCGGCACTTCCCCGACGACGATGCCCGATTCCAAGGGGCCGATTCGGCCGTGCTGCTGGCTGAAGCCGTGCGCCGCGCGTTGCAGGCAGGCTGGCGGGTCGCAAACGTGGACAGCACGGTGGTGGCCCAGAGCCCAAGGCTTGCCCCCCACATCCCGGCGATGACGGTCGCCCTCGCGCGGGCCCTCGGCGTTGAATCGGCCCAAGTGAACATCAAGGCCAAGACCGCCGAACGCCTTGGCCCCGTGGGGCAGGGCGCCGCGATCGAGGCCCGTGCGGTGGTGCTCCTGGTTCGGGCTTAGGCTGCGCGATGCAGCACGATGAAGGCCGCCAGGCCGCCGGTGCTGCTGTTTTTGAGCGAAAAGCGCCCACCCATGCGCTCGACGGTCTTGGCGACGATGGACAAACCCAGGCCAGCGCCCGTGGCGGCGGTGCGGGCGGCATCGCCCCGGAAAAAGGGCTTGGTCAGTTTGTCGAGGAGTTCGGGCGCGACGCCCATGCCGTGATCGCGCACCTTGATGTGGACTTCATCGTCTTTGACGCGTGCGCCGATGTCGACCCGCGCGACGCCGGTTTCGGGTGATTTGCCATAGCGGCGGGCGTTCTCGATGAGGTTGGAGAGCACGCGCGCGAGTTCGACTTCATCGGCCATGACCCGGATCCCGGCGGGGATGTCCAAAGCGATCGCGATGTCAGCGGCGTCCTTGAACGGATAGATGCAGGCTTCGACGATCTCGGATAGGGACACTGGGCGCAACTCGGCCTGTCCCGGACGGGCGTATTCCAGGAATTTGTCGATGATCGCATCGAGTTGGGCGATGTCGGCGATCATGTGCTCACGCGCATCGGGGTCGGCGACGCTCATTTCGGCTTCGAGGCGCAGGCGCGCAAGCGGTGTGCGCAGGTCGTGGGAAATACCAGCGAGCATCACGGCGCGATCCTGTTCGATTTTGGCCAATTGCGCCGCCATGCGGTTGAAGCCGATATTGACCTCGCGGATTTCGCTGGTGACGGCCCGCTCGTCGAGGTGGCTGGCATCGAAGTCGCCGTCGCGCACGCGGCTGGCGGCAAAGGAGAGTTTTTTGAGCGGCTGGTTGATGAGCCGCGCGATGAAGGCAGCGCCGACCAGCGACAGCGCCGCTGCGGTGGCCAGCCAGATGAGCCAGGTCTCGCCACCCACGGGGCGCAGACGGGCGGGGTCCATCAGCAGCCAATAGGCATCGCCATCGATGTCAAAGCCGACCCAAAGGCCGCGTTCGCCGTTGACGGAACTGGCAACCAGGGTGCCGCTGCCGAGGCGCGCGCCGAGCTCGCGCGCGATCCGCTCCTCCATCGCATCGCCACGGTAGGGCGTGTAGCGGTCGTTGGGCTCGCGGGGGACGATGCGCACGCCTTCGCGCGTGGCCAGCTCTTTGATCAGCGACAGCCGGGCAATCCCGTCGGAGTGGACCAGCGCCGCGCGCGTGAGGTTGACCAGCGAGGCGACTTGCTGCGCCGCGAGGACCGCGCGCGGCTCATACTCCAACGCACGAAAGGTTTGCATCCACGCCACGCTGCTGCCGACGAGCAGCAGGGCGAGCATGATGAAGGTTCGCCAGAACAGGCTGAGTTCAAAGCGGGCGCGTCGGCGCTGGCGCGCTTCGAGCGGCGCCGGTGCCGTCCCGAGCGGCGCAACCGCGGAGACAGGTCCGCTCTGGGCGCCGGAGGGTCGGCGTTCAGCTCGCATCCGGGACGAAGACATAGCCCACGCCCCAGACCGTCTGGATGAAGCGCGGCGAAGCCGGGTCGGGCTCGATGAGTTTGCGCAGCCGCGAGATTTGCACGTCGAGACTGCGGTCAAAGGGCTCGAATTCGCGGCCGCGCGCGAGCTGCGCGAGCTTTTCACGGGACAGGGGCTGCCGCGGGTGACGGACCAAGGCCTTGAGCATCGCGAATTCACCGGTCGTCAAGGGGATGTCTTCGCCGTTCTTGCGCAGTTGGCGCGCCCCGAGGTCGAGGGTGTAGGGGCCAAACTGCACGACCTCGTTCTCACTCGAGGGCGCACCGGGGGCCTCCATCACCGGACGCCGCCGCAGAACCGCGTGGATGCGTGCGAGCAACTCGCGCGGGTTGAAGGGCTTGCCGAGATAGTCGTCGGCGCCGACTTCGAGGCCGACGATGCGATCCACATCCTCGCCTTTGGCGGTCAGCATGATGATCGGTGTGCGGTCGTTGGCCGCGCGCATCCGCCGGCAGATGGACAGGCCGTCTTCGCCGGGCATCATCAGGTCGAGCACGATCAGGTCGACCGTCTCCCGCAGCAAGAGGCGATTGAGCGCCTTGCCGTCCTCGGCGACGATGACTTCGAAGCCCTCCTGCGCCAAGTAGCGACGGAGCAAATCTCGGATGCGGGCATCGTCATCGACGATGACGATCTTGTCGGGGCGGCTGGTCGTGTTCATCGGGGTGTTCTCCGCGGGCGAAATTTGTAACAGCGCCGATTTTGCGGGCAGCCCCGCGGTTTTGGGCCCGATTCGCCGTGCTTTTTCCCGCAGTTACAAATGTTGCCCCGCATCGAAGCTTCCCTACGTTTCGCGATGACGCTTCGGGGCCAATGGCGGGAATAATCCGGCGCATGAAATCCGCTCCTGTCGTCTGGACTCTGTTCGCTGCCTGCAGTTGCGTCGCCGCCCAGCCGGCCGATGCGCAGGCCGCGCGCGCTGCATCGCCCCAGCTTCGGCAGTGGCTGCAGATGCAGCGTCAGGAGGCGGCGGCACCAGTGGCACCCGAGCCGCGTCGCTTGACGGCGGACGAGCGCGCCCGCTTGCGTGAGCAGATCCGTCAGAGTGGCGCTGGCGAGCGTTGAGCGCGGAGTTGAGCGCCGAAGGGGCGCAGGGTTGCGTTGCTCGGCCGTCACGCGTGGTCATCCCGGGCCCTTGGGCGTGCCGAGCCCGTGCAGGCACCCTTTTGAGAAGAATCCGGCTGGGAAGCCCTTCAGCAGCGAATTTTGAACAAAAACCGCCGGAGGCCTGCGTCAAACGGCCCGATATTGCTATGAACTTAAGAGCATGGCGGAGGCGCTCATTGCGCCACCCAGCCGCCGTCCATGTTCCAGGCCACCCCGCGCACGTTGTTCGCGGCGGGTGAGCAGAAAAAGACCGCCAGCGCCCCCAATTCCTCGGGCGTGGTGAACTGCATCGAGGGCTCTTTTTCGCTCAGCAGCAAGCGCTTGGCCTCCTCGTTGCTGACGCCGAGCGCGGCGGCCTTGGCGTCCACCTGTTTTTGCACCAGCGGGGTCAGCACCCAGCCTGGGCAAATGGCATTGCAGGTCACGCCGGTGGTCGCGGTTTCGAGCGCCACCGTCTTGGTGAAGCCGACCAAGCCGTGCTTGGCTGCGACATAGGCCGATTTCTCCGCCGAGGCCACCAGCCCATGCACCGAGGCGACGTTGATCACACGGCCCCAGTTGGCCGCGCGCATCGCCGGCAGCGCAAGCCGCGTCGTGTGGAAGGCGCTGGAGAGGTTGATGGCGAGGATCGCGTCCCATTTCTCGACCGGGAAATCCTCCACCCGGGCCACATGCTGGATGCCGGCGTTGTTCACGAGGATGTCCACCCGGCCGAAGGTTTGGGCCGCGTGTTGCATCAGGGCTTCGATTTCGGCCGGCCGGCTCATGTCGGCGCCGTGGTAGCTGACCTCGACGCCGAGCGCGGCGATGCTGGCACGGGCCGATTCGACATCGCCAAATCCGTTGAGGACGATGTTGGCGCCTTCGCGCGCCAGCGCTTGCGCAATGCCGAGACCGATTCCGCTGGTCGAGCCGGTTACGAGGGCTGTCTTGCCTTTGAGCATGGTGTGAACTCCGCTTGATTTACGATGCACGCGACGCCGCGATGCAAGTCAGAAACGGGCTGGATTATCGGCCCCGACCCCCGGGCGCGGCTGACACGAAAATGACCATGACCCTGAACGGACCGACCCTCGAACACGTCGCATGCGCGGACCTGATGGTCGCCGGCGCAACGCACCGCATGGCCTACACACAGTGGGGCGACGCGCAGGCCGCGCACGTCGTCGTTTGCGTGCATGGCCTCTCGCGCCAGGGGCGGGACTTCGACGCGCTTGCACTCGCCCTGCTCGAACAGGCGCCAGCGCCCTTGCGCGTCGTCTGCCCGGACATCGTGGGCCGGGGCGAGAGCGACTGGCTGCTCGACCCGCGCGCTTATCAACTGCCGCAGTACGTCTCCGATCTGGTGACTTTGCTCGATGCGCTGCACCGGCAGGCGCCGATCGCCGTGCTCGACTGGGTTGGCACCAGCATGGGCGGGCTGATCGGCATGGCCGTGTGCGGCCGGCATGACTTGCCGCTGCCGGTGGCGGTGCGACGGCTGGTGCTCAACGACGTGGGGCCGGTGGTGCAGTGGGCGGCCATCGAGCGCATCGCGCAATACCTGGGGCGTGGCTCGCGTTTTGCGACGCTCGACGAGGCGGCCGATGCCCTGTGGGCGATTTCCTCGTCTTTTGGGCCGCACACGCGGGCTCAGTGGCTCGACTTGTGCCGCCCGATGCTGCGCCCGGATCCCCTCGGTGGCTATCGGCTGCACTACGACCCGGCAATCGCTTTGCCGCTGCGCGCGCTGACCCCTGAGGCAGCCGCCGCCGCTGAGGCGGTGATGTGGGCGCTCTTTGATGCGATCGAGGCGCGCACCCTCTTGCTGCGCGGCGCCGAGTCCGACCTGCTCGCCCGCGAGACCGCGCAAGCCATGGGCGAGCGTGGCCCGCGCGCGCGCTGCGTGGAGTTTGCCGGTGTCGGCCACGCTCCGACCCTGGTCGCCGACGATCAGCGCGCGGTGGTCAGCGGCTTTCTCTTCGATCCAGAGCCATGAGCGCCGCGCCGGTGGGTTCCCCAGCCCGCTCGAACCGCCATGCGGAGCACGAGGGTGTGCCCGTGAGCGCAGTGTTGGGTGCTTCCGCAACCGCTGCGGCCGATGCGCAGGCTTCGCAAGGCTCGGCTCCCGCAGGCCCTGCCGCCGTCGTACTGACCGCGACCGCCGGGCCAGCCGATGCAGCCTTGGTTTCCCGGGCGCGGGCGTTTGCCGAGCCGCTGATCGCCGCGCAGGCGCTCGATACCGGCGAAAACATGCTGGAACACGCGGATTCCGTAGTCGCGATTCTTCGCAGCATGGATACGGGCGACGACACCCAGGCCGCGGCCTATCTCGTCTACACGACCGAGGTGCTCACCCGACCACAGGAAGTCATCGCCAAGGCCTTTGGCGCGGGGCTCGCGGCTCTTGCCGTCGAGACGGCCCGGCTCGTCAAGGTCCAGCGGCTCTCGCGTGCCGCCCAGGCCGCTGCTTCCGACGGCGTGGATCCGGCAGTCCAAACCGAAAACGTGCGCAAGATGCTGCTGGCCTTCAGCCGTGACCTGCGCGCGGTGCTACTGCGGCTGGCCTCACGGCTGCAGACGCTGCGCTGGCATGCCGCGAGCCGTCAGCCCTTGTCCCCGGTTTTGGCACAGGAGACGCTGCAGGTGTTCGCGCCGCTGGCTAACCGGCTTGGCATCTGGCAGATCAAATGGGAACTGGAAGACCTGGCCTTCCGGTTCCTCGAGCCCGAAACCTACAAGCAGATCGCTCGGCTGCTCGATGAAAAGCGCGCGGGCCGCGAGGCCTACATGGCCGCGCTGCGTGAGCGCCTCGAGCGCGAGCTGAGTGCTCTCGGCATTCGCGCCCGCGTCGAGGGCCGGCCCAAGCACATCTACAGCATCGTGCGCAAGATGCGGGGCAAGGGGCTGGATTTCAGCCAGGTGTTCGATGTGCGAGCGCTGCGGGTGATCGTGCCGCGCCTCGAGGACTGCTACACGGTGTTGGCCTGGGTGCATGAGCACTTCACGCCCATCCCCGAAGAGTTCGACGACTACATCGCCAAGCCCAAACCCAACGGCTACCAGTCGCTGCACACGGTCGTGCGCGATCCCACCGACGGCAAACCGATCGAAATCCAGATCCGCACCGAGGCCATGCACGCGCATGCCGAGCACGGCGTCGCCGCCCACTGGGCCTACAAGGAGGCCGGCACCAAGGGCTATGCCGGCGTGAGCGCGTCGAGCGGATACGACGCCAAGATTGCGGTGCTGCGCCAGCTGCTCGCGTGGGAGCGCGATCTTTCGGGGGCCGTACG
>NZ_JAEMQB010000079.1:0-17542 GCF_022759015.1 Tibeticola sp.
GCCAAAGGCCACCACTACCGCACGACGGCGCTGCTCGGCGGCGATGCGGCGCTGGCGGCGACCTTTGCCGACGGAAGTTTTGCCACGCTCTACCTCAGTCCACGCGACTATCACCGCATCCACATGCCGTGCGCGGGTCGGCTGCTGCGCATGATCCATGTGCCCGGGGCGCTGTTTTCGGTGAACCCGACCACCGCCCGCGGCGTGCCTGGGCTGTTTGCGCGTAATGAGCGCGTGGTTTGCCTGTTCGAGACCGACGACGGGCCGCTCGCGCTGGTGCTGGTGGGCGCCACCATCGTCGGCAGCATCGCCACCGTCTGGCACGGCGTGGTGACGCCGCCGCGCAGCGGGCAGCTGCGCGAATGGCGCTACGAGGGGCAGGACATCCGGCTCGCGCAGGGCGAGGAGATGGGGCGCTTTCTGCTGGGCTCGACGGTGATCGTGCTTTGGCCTCGGGCCACCGCCGCACTCACCCCCGACTGGCGCCCGGGCCGACCCGTGCGGCTCGGGGAAGTGATGGCGACCCGCTGCGTTTCCCGCTGAAATCCGGCGATTGCCGGCGTCAACCGGTCGTTCTTTGCTCTTAAAAACGAAGCTTCTGGCCGTGGCTTACTCGTGGCGCAGCGCGTCGATCGGGTCGAGCCGTGCGGCGCGCCGCGCGGGAAAATAGCCAAACAACACGCCGATCGCCGCCGAGAAGGCGAAGGCCAGCAGGTTGACGCCCGGGTTGAACAGATACGGGATGTCCATCGCCGAGGCAATCGCCAGCGACGCCACGGTCGCAAGCACGATGCCGACCACGCCGCCGAGCGAGGACAGCACCACGGCCTCGATCAGGAACTGCAGCAGCACCTCGCGCTCGAGCGCGCCGATGGCCAGCCGCAGGCCAATCTCCCGCGTGCGCTCGGTCACGCTCACCAGCATGATGTTCATGATGCCGATGCCGCCCACCAGCAGGCTCACCGCCGCCACCGCTCCCAGCAGCAGCGTCATGATGCGGGTGGTGCCCGACATGGTGTCGGCGAGCTGCTTGGTGTCGAGGATGTTGAAGTTGTTTTCCTCGCCCTCGGCGAGCTTGCGCCGCTCGCGCAGCAGCTGGGTCAGGGCCTGCTTGACGCGTTCGGCGTCGGCGTCGTCGCGCATCGAGACGAGCAGCGTGTTGACCCGCGTGTTGCCGGTCACGCGGCGCTGCAGCGTGCGGATCGGCAGCACCACCACGTCGTCCTGGTCGTTGCCGAAGGCGCCTTGGCCTTTGCTGCCGAGCACGCCGACGATTTCGCACGACATACGGCGGATGCGCAGTTGCTGTCCGAGCACGTCGCCGCCCCCGAAAAGCTCGCGGCGGATGGTCTCACCGATCCAGCACACCGCAGCACCCGCGCGGGTCTCGCTGTCGGAAAACGGCCGGCCCGCCGAGAGCTTCCAGTTGCCCACGTCGAGCCAAGCATCGGTGGTGCCGATGATGCTCGTGGTCCAGTTGCGGCCGTTGGCGACCACCGTCGCGCCGGTGCGCGCTTCGGGGGCGACGGCCGCCACGCCGCTGATTTGCGTGGCAATGGCATCGGCATCTTCCTCTTTGAACGCCGGCGCACCGCTGAAGCCCGAGCCGGGCCCGAGCCGCTGCCCCGGCCGGATCTGCAGCAAATTGGTGCCCAGGCTCGCGATCTGGCTTTGAACCGCGAGGGTTGCGCCGTTGCCCAGCGTGACCATGGTGATGACGGCGCTCACGCCGATCACGATGCCCAGCACCGTCAGGAACGAACGCAGCAGGTTGCGCCGGATCGAGCGCAAGGCCAGCAGCAGCGTGCTTAGCCACATCAGCCGGCCTCCGTCGCGAGGGCGGGCATCTCGGGCGCGCGGGTCGGGTGCGGGTTGACCTCGTCGCTTTGGATGCGCCCGTCGCGGAAATGCACCACGCGCTGCGCCCAGGCCGCCATGTCCGGCTCGTGCGTGACCATCAGGATGGTGATGCCGCGCTCGAGGTTGAGCCGGGCGAGCAGCGCCATGATCTCCACGCTGCGCGCGGTGTCGAGGTTGCCGGTCGGCTCGTCGGCCAGCAGCACCGCAGGCTGGGTGACGATGGCGCGCGCAATGGCCACGCGCTGCTGCTGTCCGCCCGAGAGTTCGCCCGGCGTGTGGTGCTCCCAGCCCGCCAGCCCCACGTCGGCTAGCGCCGCCGCAGCAGCCGCATGGCGCTCGCGCGCGGGCATGCCGCGGTAGATCAGCGGCAGCTCCACGTTTTCCAGGGCCGAGGTGCGCGCGAGCAGGTTGAAGCCCTGGAACACGAAGCCCAGAAAATGCCGCCGCATCAGCGCGCGCTGATCGCGGTCGAGCCGTTCGACATGCACGCCCCGGAAGCGATACGCGCCGCTGCTCGGGCGGTCCAGACAGCCCAGCACGTTGAGCGCGGTCGACTTACCCGATCCGCTCGGCCCCATGATGGCGACGAACTCCCCGGCGCGCACCCGTAGATCGACGCCCTTGAGCGCGGCAAAGGCGGTCGATCCGCTGCCGTAGACCTTGGTGACCTGCTGCAGCTCGATCAGCGGTTCGATGGGGGCCGCGTCGCTCATTTCGACGCCCCGCTGCGCTGGTCGACGATCACGGCCATGCCTTCTTTGAGCTCCGGCGCACTCACCTCGGTCAGGCGGCCGTCGCTGATGCCGACCGTGACCGTGATCGGCACCGGCTGGCCTTGGTCCAGCACCCAGATGCGCCGCTCGGCATTGGGGCCGCGGCGGTTTTCCGTGCCGGGTTTCTTCGGCCCGGTCGAGGGCATGCGCGGCATCAGCATGGACGTGACGCCGCCGCTGCTGCCCGCTTTGGCATTGGCCGCAGCGCTCTCGGGATTGAAGCGCAGCGCCGTGTTGGGAACCACCAGCACGCCGTCGTGCTCGTTGGCCACGATGGTCGCCGCGGCGGTCATGCCGGGGCGCAGGCTCAGGTCATCGTTACGCACCTCGAGGTAAGTCGTGTAGGTGATGACGTTGTCGGTTTTGGTGGAGCCAAAGGCCACCCGCGTGACGCTCGCCGGGTATCGGCGTGTGGGGTAGGACGAAACGGTGAAAAACGCCTTTTGGCCCGGCCGGACGTTGCCCACATCGGCTTCGTCGACCGCGAGTTCCACCCGGACCTGCGCGAGGTCTTCGGCCAGCGACAGCAGCGTCACCGCCTGCAGCGAGGCCGCCACCGCATTGCCGGGCTCCACCGTGCGCGAGAGCACCACGCCATCGATCGGGGAGACGATCGAGGCCTTGGACAGGTTGGTCCGGTCGGTCGAGAGCTGCGCCTCGGCCTGCACCACGGCAGCGGCGGCACTCTCGAGCGCAGCGGCTGCGCGGGTGACATTCGCGCGTGCAGTGTCGAGTTCAGCCGCCGAGGGCACCTGACCGCTCGAGAGCCGCGCCACTTCCTCGAGCCGCGCCAGGTTGGCTTGCGCCTCGGCCAGCGTGGCTTTGGCTTGCTCGCGCGCGGCCCGCGCCGAGAGCAGCGCCGCTTCCGAGCGCTTCACCTGGTCGCTGAGCTTCGCGGTGTCGAGCATCACCAACACCTGCCCCTGCTTGACCCGGTCGTTGACGTCCACGTACACCTGTTTGACCGTGCCCGACAGTTCGCTGCCGATGTTCACCGTGCGCGTGGGCACCACCGTACCGTTGGCAGCAACCGTCTGCGTGATCTTGCCGCGCTTGAGCGGCTCGGTGATGTAGCGCGGCGCGGCTTGCGCAGCCGTGCGCTGGCTCCACCAATAGGCCGCGCCGCCGAGGGCGATGACGGCCGCCACGGCGATCCACATGCCTGGGCGTTGCCACCAGCGGCGACGCGCCGCGGGGTCGAGCAAGGCCTGCAGATCGAGCGCGCCGCGGTCGTTCGCAGCGGAGGGGGCGGAGGGCGTGGAGCTCATGGTGTGGACGGGACAAGGGGGGCGATGACGGCCGAGGAAACAGGGGATGCTTGGGGCGGATCGGCAAGGACGCCACCGCCGAGCGCTTGCGCCAGCCGCACGCCATCGGCCGCGAGCGTGGCCTGCTGCACCTGCACCGCGTCTTCGGTCAGCAGGCGGGCGCGCTGGGCGTCGAGCACGGTGCGGAAGTCCACCAGGCCGCTGCGGTAGCGCTGCTGCGCCATGAGCTCGGCATCGCGCGCGGCCGTCGCGGCGGCTTGCAGATGCTGCAGCCGCTCGCCATCTTGGCGCAGTGCAAGCAGGGCGTTTTCGACGTCCTTGAGGGCAGCGAGCACCGTGCCCAGCCATTGCGCGCGGGCCTGCTCCAGCGCAGCCGCCTGGGCGCGCTGCTGCGCCGCGAGCGCACCGCCGTCGAACAAGGGCATGCTCAGGCTCGCGAGCAAGGTGTTGGCGACCGAGCCGTCGAGCAGCCCGCCCAGCGTGAGGGCGCGCAGCCCCAGCATGGCGCTGAGCGAGACGCTGGGCCAGCGCGCCGCAGCGGCCTGGTCCAGCCGCGCGAGCGCCGCCTGCACCCGCGACTCGGCCGCGCGCACGTCGGGCCGCTGGCGCAGCACCTCGGCCGGTAGCGCAAGGGTCTGCGCCGTCGGCCACTGCGGCAGCGGCGCGGCCACGCCCAGGCGCTCGCGCAGCGCTGCGGGCGGCTCACCGCAGAGCACGGCCAGCGCATGCAGATCCTGGCCGATCGCCGTGCCCAGGCTGGCGACCGTTGCGGCCGTCTGCGCCACGTTTTGCGTCGCTTGCGCGAGGTCGAGCGACGAGGCCAGCCCGGCTTGCACCCGCCATGCGGTGATGCGCTGGGTGTCTTGTTGGGCTTGCAGGTTGCGTTCGGCAATCGCCAGCCGCGCCTGCTGGCTGCGCAGGTCGAGGTAGTTGAGCGCGACGCTCGTGCTGATGGCCAGCCGCGTGCCGGCCAGACTGGCCCAGGCCGCCTGCGCGTCGGCCGCCGCCGCGCGCGCCGCGGCCGCGTTGCCGCCGAACAGGTCGGGGTTGAAGCCGCCGTTCAAGCTCACGCCGTAGCTGTTGGCCGCGCTCGCGCTGCCGTTTTTGCCGCGCTGCGCCGAGCCGGAAAGCGACAGGTTCGGCCCCAATGCGGCCTCACGCGCGTCGGCGAGCGCCTCGGCCTGCGCGAGCGCGGCGCGGGCGGCGGCCAGATCGGTGTTGCGCGCAAGCGCTTGCGTCATCAGCGCATCGAGCTTTGCATCGGCGAGCGTCTGCCACCAGCCGGGCGATAGGCTCGCCGCCGCTTGCGTGCGTACACTGGGCGCGCTTTGCGCCCAGCTCGCCGGCACTTCGGCCGAGAGCGGCGCAGCCGGCGCTTGCACGACCGCGGCACAGCCCCCCAGAGCCAGGGTGATGAAGCCCACGAGGCCCAGCGGCACGGCGTGGTCCGAAGCAGGCGTGCAGCCGGGTGCGACGGAGAAACTGCGGCGTCGCTTCAGCGGTGCGCGGGAAAGCAGGGCGGTCAACGGCATGGGGCGCAAGGATACGACCGATGTATGAAGCGCACGTAAACGCAGCGCAGATGCCCGAGGGTATGTGGGGCCACACCTTGTGGGCTATTGAAACGCCACCTCGTTGAAGCTGCGCAGCTTGCGGCTGTGCAGCCGCTCGGGGCCGGCGGCGCGCAAGCGCTCGACGGCGGCGAGGCCGATGCGTAGATGCTGGCCCACGCGCTCGCGGTAGAAGGCGTTGGCCATGCCCGGCAGCTTGATTTCGCCGTGCAGCGGCTTGTCGGAGACGCACAGCAGCGTGCCGTAGGGCACCCGGAAGCGAAAACCGTTGGCTGCCAGCGTCGCGCTTTCCATGTCGAGCGCGATCGCCCGGCTCTGGCTGAAGCGCCGCTCGGGCGTGGTGAGCGCATCGCGTGAGGGCAGCAACTCCCAGTTGCGGTTGTCGGTGCTGGCCACGGTGCCGGTGCGCAGCACGCGCTTGAGCTCGGCGCCTTCGAGTCCGGTGACGGCTTCGACTGCGGTCTCGAGCGCGACCTGCACCTCGGCCAGCGCCGGAATCGGCACCCACAGCGGCAGTTCCTCGTCGAGCACATGGTCCTCGCGCACATAGGCGTGGGCCAGCACATAGTCACCCAGCCGCTGGCTGTTGCGCAGCCCCGCGCAGTGGCCCAGCATGATCCACGCATGCGGGCGCAGCACGGCGATGTGGTCGGTGATGGTTTTGGCGTTGGATGGGCCGACGCCGATGTTGACCATGCTGATGCCGCTGCGGTCGGCGCGCAGCAGGTGCCAGGCGGGCATTTGCGGCAGCCGGGCCGGCGCCACCCCTTGCGGTGCCGCGAGCCAGGCCGCGCGCTCGGCCTCCGGCAGGCCGCGTCGCCAGGTGACGACGTTGCCGGGCGCGACGAAGGCGAGATAGTCGCTGTCGGGCCGATCCATTTCGGCTTCGGCAAGTGCGACGAACTCGTCGATGTAGAACTGGTAATTGGTGAACAACACGAAGTTCTGGAACCACTCCGGCGCCGTGCCGGTGTAGTGGCGCAGGCGGTGCAGCGAATAGTCCACACGCGGCGCGGTAAAGAGCGCGAGCGGCTGCGCTTCGCCCGGCTGCAGGATGGCCGTGCCGTTGGCGATGCCGTCGTCCATCGCGCTGAGGTCGGGCAGGTCGAAGACTTCGCGCAGGCGCTGGCGGCGCGCTTCGGGCAGGTCGGCTTCGACCGAGTCTTCGGCGACGCCCGCGAAAGGCAAGGGGATGGGCTGGTGGCTCGTGCCCACTTCGATCGCCACGCCGTGGTTCGCGCGCAGCGCGGTGAATTGGGCCAGCAGATAGGGGCCAAAGAGGTCGGGCCGCGTCACCGTCGTCTCGAAGCGGCCGGGACCGGCGACGAAACCCCAGGCCAGGCCGGGATCGACCGGCGTGCGCTCGCTCACCTCGATGCGCACGAACGGGTAGTGCGCGCGTACGCGTGGCCAGGGGGCGTCGGCGTCCAGGCCGGCATAGGCCTCTCCAGCGGCATAGCGGCGCAGGTGGTCGCGCAGGTGCGCCAGCGCGTCGGCGTAGATGCGTTGCACCTGAGCCAGCGCGGCTTGCGGGTCGTCGAAGCGCATGGGCGCGACGAAGGGCGGGAGGGCGATGGGTGTGGCGTTGTTCATGGGGATCGATTGTCCGCGCAGGGTAGCATCGCTGCATGAACGGCATCGGCTCCCCGGATTTCCTCCACGCGGTGGCGCTGCTGGCGGCCGCGCTCGGTTGCGGGCTGCTCGTTGGCGTCGAGCGGGAGCGGCGCAAAGGCGATGGCGCGAGCCGGCGACCCGCGGGTCTGCGCACGTTTGCGATCACCTCGGTCATGGGCGCGGCGGGCATGCTCGCCGGTGGCGTTTTCCTGGCATTGGTCGGGGCGCTGTTGGTCGCGGCCTTGGTGGTCGTCGCGTATGGGCGCGACCGCGGCCAGGACCCGGGCATCACGACCGAACTCGCCTTGATGCTGACCTATTTCATCGGCGTGCTGTGCACGGTGGACCCGGCTTTGGCCTCGGCGCTGGCGGTGGCGCTGACGGCGCTGCTGGCTGCCCGCGAGCCGCTGCATCGCTTTGCGCGCCAGTGGCTCACCGAGGGCGAGGTGCGCGACGGCATCATCCTCGCCGCGCTGTTGCTGGTCGCGCTGCCGGTCGTGCCCGATCGGCCGCTCTGGGGGCCGGTGCTCAATCCGCATGTGCTGCTCAAGCTTCTGGCTTTGATGCTGGCTGTGCAGGCGCTCGGCCACCTGGCGCGGCGCTTGTTGCGTGCGCGCCAAGCGCTGGTGCTCTCGGCCGTTTCCGCCGGTTTCGTCAGCAGCACAGCCACCATCGCCCAGGCCGGTCTGGTCGCTCGCGCTCAGGCGCAGGAGCCCGCCGTCGTTCGAACGCAAGCCGCCGTCGGCGTTCTCAGTTGTGTGGCGACCATGGTGCAGCTGCTGCTGGTTGCGGGCACGGTGCAACCCTCCTGGGTGCGGCTGTTGGCCCTGCCGGCACTGGCGGGCGCCGGCTTCGCGGCGTTTTGGGGCATGTGGCTGCTGCGTGGCACGCACACGCAGGATCTGTCGGGCGTCGAGTCGGGGCCGCTGCCTCCCAGTGAGCGCATGTTCAGCCTGCCGCAGGCCGCGGGCGTGGCGGTCGCGCTCACAGGCGTCACGGCCCTGACCCAGGCGGCGCGCGCAGGGCTGGGCGATGCGGGCCTTTGGGCGACGACCCTGCTGGCGGCGCTGTTCGAACTGCACTCGGCCGTGGCGGCCGTGCTGGCCCAGGGTCCTGCGCCCGTCAGCGCTCAGGATGCCCATTTCCCCTTGCTGTGGGCGGTGCTGGGGGCACTGACCGTGCACGGCTTGGCGAAGTCGGTCGTCGCGGCCGTCAGCGGCGGCTGGGTGTATGCGCGCGCCGCACTCGGCGGGCTGCTGGGTCATACCGCCGTGTTCGTGGGCTTGCTGGCTTGGCTGGGCGGCGTGTTTGGCTGAGGCAACGCTGAACCCGTCCTTGGTATTGCGCCGGTCCGGCGCTCGGGGAGCCAAAAGCGGGGGTTCGGGCTTTGTTTTGAGGCTTTTTGGCCGGATGCCAGCGTGAAATCCCGTTGGGTTGCTCTCAATCCAGGAGCGTTTCGTTTTTCCACAGATCCGGCAAGCGCTCACGCTGCCGGATGAGATGCACGGTGGCGCCGTCCACCAGCACCTCGGCCGCGCGGGGGCGGGTGTTGTAGTTGCTCGCCATGCTCATGCAGTAGGCCCCGGCCGAGAGCACGGCCAGTCGGTCACCCACCGCCGGATCGAGGGCGCGGTCACGCCCGAGCCAGTCGCCGCTTTCACAGACCGGACCGACGACATCCCACAGCGGCGCATCCGACCGCGCTGCACCAGGCCGCAGCGGCACGATCTCGTGGTAAGCCTCGTACATCGCGGGCCGCGGCAGGTCGTTCATGGCGGCGTCGACGATGCAGAAGTTTTTCTCGTCGCCGGGCTTGAGGTACAGCACCTCGGTCAGGCACACGCCGGCGTTGCCCACGAGCGAACGCCCAGGTTCGACCAGCAGACGCCGATTGCCATAGCCGCGTGCATCGAGCCGCTCGAGCAGCAAGCGCCACAGGGCGTCGGCTGCGGGGGGCGTTTCGCCGTGGTAGTCGATGCCCAGCCCACCGCCGAAATCGAGGTGCTCGAGCCGCAGGCCCTCGGCCTCGATCGCGTCGACCAGGTCCAGCACGCGTTCGAGCGCGTCGAGATACGGGGTGCTGTCGGTGATTTGCGAGCCGATGTGGCAGTCGATGCCGATCACCCGCAGCCCGGGTAGGCCAGCGGCATGCCGATAGACCCGCACCGCGCGCTCGTGCGCGATGCCGAATTTGTTGCTTTTGAGGCCGGTGGAAATATAGGGATGCGTCTTGGCATCGACGTTCGGGTTCACGCGCAGGCTCACGGGCGCGCGCTGGCCGCGGGCGAGCGCCACGGCCGAGAGCACTTCGAGTTCGGCTTCGCTTTCGACGTTGAAGCAGCCGATGCCCGCGTCAAGGGCGGCGTTCATTTCGGCGCGGGTCTTGCCCACCCCTGAGAAAATGATTTTTGCGGGGTCTGCGCCCGCGGCCAGCGCTCGTTGGAGCTCGCCGCCCGAGACGATGTCAAAGCCACAGCCCGCACGCGCGAACAGCTGCAGCACGGCGAGCGTGGAGTTGGCTTTCATCGCATAGCAGATGAGGCCATCACGGCCTTCGAGCCCGCGTTGGTACGCCGAGAGCGCCTCGAGCATGGCCGCCTTCGAATAGACGAACAAGGGCGTGCCAAAGCGTTCGGCGAGCGTGTCGAGCGCGACCGCCTCGAGCCAGAGCCGTCCATCGCGGTAGGCCAGATGCGGATGGCCGGGCAGTCGGGGTGCCGTCATCGCGCGGCTCCCGGCGCCGACGCGGGCACTGCAGCGGGGGGCAGGACGAGCGGGCCTTTTTGTCCGCAGCCGGAGGTGGCCGCAACGGCAACGAGGGCAATGCCGCCCCCTAGAATCAAGCGCTTCAGGAACATCCGCGGATTGTAATGACCGACCTCGAATACCTCGAACACGCCGAAACCCTGCTGCGGCAGGTCGAACAAGCGTGTGACCGCATCAACGAAGAGAGCGACGCCGACATCGACAACCAGCGCGTCGGCGGCATGGTGACTTTGATCTTTCCGGACCGCAGTCAGATCGTCATCAACCTGCAAAAGCCCTTGCACGAAGTCTGGATGGCCAGCCGCTTTGGCGGCTACCACTACCGCTTCGACGGCACACACTGGCGCGACACCAAAGATCAGAGCGAGTTCTTCGACCGGCTGAGCCGAGACGCCAGTGCCCAAGCAGGCCGAAGCCTCGACTTCTCACCGCGGTAAGCGCGCGCGAGGCCGCTGCGTCACGCACGCGGCGCCTCAATCCTTGAAGAGATCGAGGATGCGCCGCCGTTCCTCGGACGGCGCGGGCGGCGCAGCCGGCGCCGCGGGGCGGGGTGCATCGCCCGACTCCGGCATGCTGGGCATGCGATCCTCGAGGCCCAGGTTGCTCACCCCCGAGCCCGGCGCATATTCGGCGTAATACCACTCCCCCCCCACGTTCACGACGCCCTCGGGTGGTTCGAGTTCGGTGACCGGGACGCCATTGAGCGCCGTTTGCATATAGCGGATCCAGACGGGCAAGCTCAGCCCGCCGCCGGTTTCGCGGTCGCCCAGAGAGCGGGGCTGGTCGTAACCCATCCAGATGACCGCGGCGAGGGTTGGCTGGTAGCCGGCAAACCAGGTGTCGATCGAGTCGTTGGTGGTGCCGGTTTTCCCGGCGATGTCCGGGCGCTTGAGCGTGGCATACGCCTTGGCCGCCGTGCCCGATCGCGCCACTTCCTGCAGCAGCCGGTTCATGATGAAGGCGTTGCGCGGCTCGATCGCCTGCGGGGCCGCATCCGGCGCGGGCGGCTGCGTCTGCAGCAACACCTTGCCGCGTTGATCCGTGATCCGGGTCACCAGCCACGGGCTCACGCGCCGGCCGCCGTTGGCAAACACCGAATACGCCGTGACCATCTGCATCGGCGTCACCGATCCGGCACCGAGCGCCATCGTCAGATACGGCGGGTGCTTGTCCGGGTCGAAGCCAAAGCGGGTAATCCACTCCTGCGCATAGCGCGGCCCGATGGCTTGCAGCACGCGGATCGAGACCATGTTTTTCGATTTCGCCAGCGCCGTGTGCAGCGGCATGGGCCCTTCGAACTTGCCGTCGTAATTCTTCGGCTCCCAGGGCTGTCCGCCGGTGACGCCGGCATCGAAAAACAGGGGTGCGTCGTTGACGACGGTCGACGGCGTGAAGCCTTTTTCGAGCGCGGCCGAGTAGATGAAGGGCTTGAAGCTCGACCCCGGCTGCCTCCAGGCTTGCGTGACGTGGTTGAACTTGTTCTTGTTGAAGTCAAAACCCCCGACGAGCGCGCGGATGGCGCCGCTGCGCGGATCCATCGAGACGAAAGCCGCTTCGACTTCGGGCAGTTGCGTGATTTCCCAGCGGTTTTGAGCGGTGCGCATGACCCGGATGACCGCGCCGGGGCGAATGCGAATCTTCGGCGTGGCCTTGTCCGACAGGCCCGATTGCGCCGGCCGCAAGCCTTCGCCCGTGATCTCGATGCGTTCACCATTGGCGCGCACGGCCACGACCTTCTTCGGCTGGGCTTCGAGCACCACGGCCGCGAGCACGTCGCCGTTGTCGGGATGCTCGGCGAGCGCGTCGTCGATCGCGTCATCCCATGCACGCGGGTCGCTCGGCAGCTCGATGAAGGTTTCCGGACCTCGATACACCTGGCGCCGCTCGTAGTCCATGATGCCCTGGCGGACGGCCTCGTACGCCGCCCGCTGGTCGCGCGATGAGACGGTCGTGTACACGTTGAAGCCCCGCGTGTAGGTCTCTTCACCGTATTGGGCAAAGATCAGTTGTCGCGCCGTTTCCGCCACGTACTCGGCATGCAGACGGCTGCCATCGCTGGGCGTGCGGATGTGCAGCGGCTCTTTCTTCGCGGCTTCGGCTTGTTCGCGGGTGATGAAGCCGTTTTCGAGCATGCGGTCGATGATGTAGAGCTGACGCGCCCGGGCCCGTGCGGGGTTGGCAATCGGGTTGTAGGCCGAAGGCGCCTTGGGCAGTCCCGCGAGCATGGCCGCCTCGGCGATCGTGATGTCCTTGAGGGGCTTGCCGAAATAGGTCTCTGCCGCAGCGGCGAATCCGTAGGCCCGGTTGCCCAGATAGATCTGGTTCATGTAGATCTCGAGGATCTGGTCTTTCGTCAGCAGATGCTCCAGCTTGAAGGTCAGCAGGATTTCGTAAATCTTGCGCGTGTACGTCTTCTCGGCCGACAGGTAGACGTTGCGTGCGACCTGCATCGTGATGGTCGATGCGCCCTGGCTCTTGAGTTTTCCGAGGTTGGCCAAGCCCGCGCGGATCACACCGAGATAGTCGACACCACCGTGCTGATAAAAGCGGGCGTCTTCGACGGCGAGCACCGCGTCCTTCATGACCTTCGGAATCTCCGAGATGGGCGTCAGCTGTCGCCGCTCTTCGCCGAACTCACCCATCAGCACGCCGTCTTCCGTGTACACCCGCAGCGGCAGCTTGGGCCGGTAGTCGGTCAGGTTCGAGACGTCCGGCAGATTCGGATAGGCTACGGCCAGCGCCACCCCCACGAGGAGGGCCACGGTGACGGCACCCGCGGCGAGCAGGCCGAGGCTCCACAACAAGAGCCGCAGCCACCAAGGCCGCTGTGCCGCGCGGGGCTGCGGCGATGCACCGGGCGTTCCGGTCGGTTCGGACGAGGGCATGGAGTTCCGAGGGATGGATCGGTTGAGATGGGCGGGCGGCTGGGCGAAGCTGGGTTCGCCCGTGCAGGCAAGGTTCGGCGGTGGATTATCTTAGCTCCAGCGGTCTGGCTTTCCGGAGGGTGGCACCCTTCTCCTCTCCTGCGGCGGGTCTGAAGCGGCCACGGTGGGTTTCGCTCCGAAATTCAGGGGCGAAACGGGCTGCGAAGGAGAAGGCCGGGTTGCCGAAGCGTCGGCTTTTGGCAACGCTTGCCAGGAGTCCGGTGCGATTTTCCCCCGTGCAGCAAGGGGCTTACTGCTAGGATTGAAGTGAAATGTAAAGATCGTTCGAGCGGTGCGGCTTTTTTCAGGGGACTGACTTGATCTCTCTCGATGCCTTGGCGTCTTTTTTTCGCCGGAAGCAATCCGCGCTCGTGGGCGTGGACATCAGCTCGTCGAGCGTCAAGCTGGTCGAGCTCGGTCGCAACGCCGACGGGCAGTGGGTGCTCGAGCATTGCGGCATCGAGCGGCTCGAGCCCGGCTGGGTCAGCGATGGCAACATCGAGAAGTTTGAGGAGGTCGCCGAGGCTCTGCGGCGCCTGGTCAAGAAAACCGGCACCAAAACCAAGAACGCTGCGCTCGCGCTGCCCGCCTCGTCGGTCATCACCCGCAGAATCGTGCTTCCCGCAGGCTTGAGCGAGCAGGAACTCGAGGTGCAGGTCGAGTCCGAGGCCAATCAATACATCCCGTTCTCGCTCGACGAAGTCAGTCTCGACTTTTGCGTCATCGGCCCCAACCCGCAGTCGCCGGGCGACGTCGATGTCCTGATCGCCGCTTCGCGCAAAGACAAGGTGCAAGACCGGCAGGGCCTGGCCGAGGCCGCTGGCCTCAAGCCGGTCATCATGGATATCGAGTCTTATGCCTCGCGGCGCGCGGCGGCGCGGCTGATCCAGGAACTCCCCGACGGTGGGCGCAACCTGATCGTTGCGCTCTTCGAGATCGGGGCGTACACGACCAGCATGCAGGTCATCCGCAACGACGACGTGTTGTATGAGCGAGACCAGGCCTTCGGGGGCGCGCAACTCACGCAGCAACTGGTGCGCCAGTATGGCTTCACCCCCGAAGAGGCTGAAAACAAGAAACGCAACGGCGATCTGCCCGAAGACTACGCGACCACGGTGCTGCGGCCCTTCGTCGATACGCTCGCGCAGGAAATCAGCCGCGCGCTGCAGTTCTTTTTCACCAGCACGCCCCACAACCGCGTGGACTATGTGATGTTGGGGGGCGGTTCGGCGGCGCTGGCGGGTCTGGCCGACGCGGTCACGCAGCAGACTTCTTTTGCCACCACCGTGATCGACCCGTTCCAGGGCATGGAACTCGGGTCAGGCGTCAGCGAAGGCAAGCTGCGGCGTGAGGCGCCGTCCTATCTGACGGCCTGCGGCTTGGCCATGCGGAGGTTCCTGTCGTGATTCTGATCAACCTCCTTCCCCATCGCGAAGAAGCGCGCAAGCGCCGCCGCGAGGAGTTTTACGCCGGCCTCGGGGCCGCTGCCGTCGCGGGCCTGCTCGTCGGCGGCCTGATTTATTTTTGGTACGACATCCAAATCAGCGACCAGCAGGGGCGCAACGCCTTTCTGGCGGCAGAAAATCGCCGGCTCGATGCGCAGATCAAGGATGTCGCCACCCTCCAGGACGAGATCAACGCGCTGCGCGCACGCCAGGAAGCGGTGGAGAACCTTCAGGCGGACCGCAATCTGCCGGTTCATCTGCTCAATGAGCTCGTGCGGCTCCTGCCCGAGGGCGCTTACTTGACCGCGGTGCGCCAAGAGGATAGCCGGATCACGCTCAGTGGCGTGGCCCAGTCGAACGACCGCGTCTCGGAATTGCTGCGCAATCTCGCCAACGATAGCCCCTGGCTCGCGCGCCCCGAACTGGTCGAGATCGTCGCCGGTTCGGTGGCGCTGTCGCCGCGGGACCAGCGCCGCGTCTCCAATTTCACGATCCGGGTCTCTCTGCAGCGGACGGCTGCTGCGGCTGCGAACGCGGCATCGGCATCCGTCAAGCGTTAAGGAAGCGCATCCATCATGGCGAACGTCCCTACCGCCGGCGGCCTCGAGAAACCGAACCTGCTCGAGACTCTGCAGCGACAGTTCCAAGGGCTGGATCCGAAAGATCCGGCCGCGTGGCCGATTCTGCCCAAGCTGGCCTTGGGCGTGCTTCTGGCCGTAGCCATCGTCATCGTTCTTTGGTTTGCCTGGCTGCAGGAGTATCAGGCGACGCTCGAGGCCGAGCAGGCCAAGGAACAGCAGCTGCGCGAGGAATACAAGAAGAAGCTGGCCAAGGCCATCAACCTCGATGCACTCAAGAAGCAGCGCGAGCAGGTTCAGCAATTCGTGACGCAGCTCGAGAAGCAGTTGCCCAGTAAGGCCGAGATGGATGCGCTGCTCAGCGACATCAACCAAGCGGGGCTCGGTCGCAGCCTTCAGTTCGAGTTGTTCCGGCCGGGCAACGTCGTGGTCCGCGACTATTACGCCGAACTGCCCATTGCCTTGCGCGTGACCGGCCGCTTTCACGACATCGGGGCCTTTACCGCCGATATCGCGGCCCTCTCACGCATCGTGACGCTCAACAATCTCTCGATTGCACCGCGGCAGGACGGCGCGCTGGTGCTCGATACGACGGCGAAGACCTTCCGTTATCTGGATCCGGAAGAAATCGCGGCGCAACGCAAGGCCGCCGGTGCGGGAGCCAAGAAATGATGCGACGTCCATGCCATGACCGCTGGCTTGCCAGCCTGGGGCTTGCGCTGGTTTGGGGCCTCTCCGGCTGCTCCGACGGCGGACCCGAGGATCTGCAGCAATGGATGCGTGAGCAGCGCGCCCAAGTCAAAGCCACCGTGCCGCCGCTGCCCGAACCCAAGAAGTTCAGCCCGCAGGCTTACCTGGGTGCGGGCGCGCTCGACCCCTTCAGCCGCGAGCGCTTGGCACAGGCCTTGCGAGCGCAGGGTGGCAACGCGGCGTCGAACGCAGCGCTCGTGGCACCGGAACTCAACCGGCGTAAGGAGCCGCTCGAGTCGGTTCCGCTCGATGCGATGAAGATGGTGGGCAGTCTCAACCGCAACGGCCAGCCGGTGGCGCTGATCAAGGTCGATAACCTGATTTACCAGGTCCGCCCGGGCAACTACCTGGGCCTGAACTACGGCAAGATCGTGAAGATCACGGAAACCGAAGTGGTGTTGCGCGAAATCGTGCAGGACGCGGCGGGCGAATGGATCGAACGCCAGGCCACGCTGCAATTGCAAGAGGGAATGAAATGAACAGAATCTCGGCTTCCTATTTGAATGCGCTGCGCAGCGCGGGCGTCTGGGCCGCGCTGGCGCTGCTGGGCACGCTGGCCCAGGCGCAGAACGCCATCAAGGCGCTGGATGCCTCGATCCAAGGAGGCTCGGAGGTCATCCGCGTCGAGCTTGCCGAGTCCCTGGCTGCGCCGCCCAGCAGTTTTTCGATTCAGCAGCCGGCCCGCATCGCGCTGGATTTCCCGGGCGTGAGCAATGCGCTCGGGCGCTCGGTGGTCGAGGTGAACCAAGGCAATTTGAAGTCGGTCGCCGTGGTTCAAGCCGGCGAGCGCACCCGCATGGTGCTCAACCTCAAACAGGCCACCGCCTACCGCACCGACGTCCAAGGCAAGGTCGTTCTTGTCACGCTGGACCCGGCGGTTGCGGTCACGCCCGCCGTGCAGACGACCCAGGTCTTTGCGGAAAACCGCAATGTGGAGGTCTTACCCATCCGTGATCTGGATTTCCGTCGGGGAACCGATGGCTCGGGCCGCGTGGTGGTCGAGTTGCCCAATCCTCAGGTTGGCGTGGATATCAAACAGCAGGGCTCGACCCTCGTCGTCGAATTCATGAAGTCTTCGCTGCCGCAGGGGCTGCGGCGGCGCCTCGACGTGACGGACTTTGGCACCCCGATCCAGACGGTCACAACCTTCGAGAGCGGTGACCGAGTGCGCATGGTCATCGAACCGAAGGGCGCATGGGAACATTCCGCCTACCAGACCGATACGCAGTTCGTCGTTGAAGTGCGGCCGCAGAAGTTCGACCCGAACAAACTCACCCAGGGGCAGGGCTTCAATGGCGAGAAGCTCTCGCTCAACTTCCAGAACATCGAGGTTCGGTCGCTGCTGCAGGTCATTGCGGACTTCACGAATTTCAACATCGTGACGTCGGACACCGTGACGGGTTCGGTCACGCTGCGGCTCAAAGACGTACCGTGGGATCAGGCACTCGACATCATTTTGCGCGCCAAGGGGCTGGGTATGCGCAAGGCAGGCAACGTGCTGTGGATTGCGCCCAAGGATGAACTCGCCGCCAAGGAAAAAGCCGAACTCGAAGCGGCGGCGGCGATTCAGGGGCTGGAGCCGTTGCAGACCCAGTCGTTCCAACTCAACTACACCAAGGCGGAGGAAATCGCTTCGAAATTGACGGCCAACAGCGGAAGCTCCAGCAGCGGCAGCGCGCGCATCCTGAGTCCGCGCGGCAGCGTCATCGCCGAGCCGCGCACGAACCAGATCTTCGTCTCGGACATCCCCAGCAAGCTCGCGCAGGTTCAGGAGATGATCAACAAGCTCGACGTCGCGGTCCGCCAGGTGTTGATCGAGGCGCGCATCGTCGAGGCGTCGGATACGTTTGGGCGCTCGCTGGGGGTGAAACTCGGAGGTAGCGACTTGCGGGGCGTGCGCGGCGGGGATCCGGGTTATTCGGTGGGGAACAACAACTGAATTGCACTGGGCGGTACGTATGGTGCGATCTACGGCACGACGGGGCAAACGGGC
>NZ_JAEMQB010000172.1:0-17603 GCF_022759015.1 Tibeticola sp.
CGTGCAGCGGATCGCTTGAGCCTGCGCCGAACCACCCTGGTCGAAAAGATCCGCAAATACGGATTGAAGTCCCGTGACGCGGGATGAGGCGTCCGCTGGGGACCGTCCTGAAACGTTCCGCCGACCTTTGCGTCGAGTTGGTGCCCTGAAGCCGACTTTCTGGCAGTATTCGGGCCACCAGAACTTCGCAGGCCGTCAAATCTTTGGCGCCCACGGTCCGGATGTTCTGCGCCGGAGGGGCTCGGCCGGGTTTTCGGCGCGAATGGGGCCGTTTTTGCTCAGGCATCGAACTTGCTGAACCGGTTCATCACGGCCTCAGGCGCAACTTCAATTCCGGTGGCGCCGGAGGCATGATCGAAGGCAATCGTGCGCGTTTGCCAGATTCGAATTCCATGGATCTCAGACCGGGAGGACTGCAGCCTATGACCACCAGCCCGCATCGGAGTGAACACGCTCAGGGTGCGTCTCTTCCCATGCAAGGCCTCGTCGCCCGCTCAGCGGCCATGCTGCGGGTGCTGGAGTTGGCGGGCCGTGTCGCCCAGACGGACCTAGGGGTGTTGCTGTTGGGTGAAAGCGGGGTGGGGAAGGAAGTGGTCTCACGCTGGATCCACCGTTCGTCCGCCCGAGCCTCCGGACCGTTCGTCGCGATCAATTGCGCTGCCATCCCCGAAACCTTGCTCGAGGCCACGCTGTTTGGCTTCGAGAAAGGGGCATTCACGGGGGCGTCGCAGGCGGCACCCGGCAAGTTTGAGCAAGCGCAAGGGGGAACCCTGCTGCTCGATGAAATCACCGAAATGGCGGCGGGGCTGCAAGCCAAATTGCTCCGCGTGCTCCAGGAACGTGAGATCGAGCGCGTCGGTGGGCGGCGGCGCATCGCGCTCGACATCCGCGTCATCGCAACCAGCAACCGTGACCCGCAAACGGCTGTCCGCCAAGGCGTGTTGCGAGAGGATCTGTACTACCGGCTCAACGCCTTTCCCCTGACCATTCCGCCACTGCGCGAGCGGCGCGAGGACATTTTGCCGCTCGCTGAGGCCATACTCGAGCGCTTGGGCGGACAGCTCAAGCTGAGTGCCCCGGTCCGACTTGGGCCGGAGGCGGGCCAGGCTTTGTTGGGGTATGACTGGCCGGGCAATGTCCGCGAGCTCGAAAACGTGCTGCAGCGAGCGGCGATTTTGTGTACGGACGGAACGATTGCTCCGCGTGATTTGCTGTTGCCGCAGGCCGTGGACGGGTTTGGCGTCCCACCGACCCCAGCGGCGGCTGGGCGCGCGGACCGCGGTTCCGTGATTGCCATGCCTGCGCCCGGCGCGGGCGGGCTCGGGGCCGGGCTCGATGCAGCCCTGGAACAGAATGAGCGCCGATTGATTGCGGATGCGCTGCGCTTGAGTCGCGGCTCGAAGAAGCTCGCCGCGGAGCGCCTCGGGATCAGCCCCCGAACCCTGCGGCACAAACTTCAGCGCATGCGCGAAGCGGGGTTTGACTTGCCCGCGTTGGACGACTGAGCCGGCTTGCAGTTGAATTCAAGTTGGCCCGATTGTTGCTTGTCTACCGGGGTGTGACGGTCGGGCGCCTGCCCGCTGTCGCGAGAAGGAGGAAATGCCATGAATGTCGATCGGATGCAGTCGGTATTGGTTCAGCTTCGGAGTTTGGCTGCCGAGGCTTCGGGATCGATCGCGAAGGAAGCGAGTTCCGCTGGGGCCGCAACCACGGGAGCGGCGAGTTTTGCCCAATCGCTGGAGGGGGCGGTCGAGGCTTTGAACCAACGATTGCAGTCGGCAGAGGCGCTGCAGCAGCGGTTTTCGGCTGGAGCGACTGACGTGGAACTGAGCGACGTGATGCTTGCGACGCAAAAGGCAGGCATTGCGTTCCAGGCCGCGCTGCAGGTGCGCAACAAGCTGGTGTCGGCCTATCAGGACATCATGAACATCCAGGCTTGATGGCTTCCGGAAGCCGATAGCGATGACGAGACTTGGGGATTGACATGTCTGTGAGCCAGACTGCAGAGATGCCGCTGAGCGGACCGTTGCAAGAGCCATTGGCTCTTTGGCGACGCTTGAGCCTGAATCAGCGGTTCGCGGTTCTTGCTGCGCTGTCGGCCTTGGTGGCCTTGTTGCTGGTGACGCTGCTCTGGGGGCGCAGCCCCGCCTATCAAGTCTTGTTTTCGAACCTGTCCGAGCGGGACGGCGGTACCGTCATTGCCGAGTTGCAAAAACTGGGCGTACCCTATCGCATCGGGGCGGGCGGTGCGGTGATTGAGGTTCCATCGGACCAGGTCTATGCCACGCGGATGAAACTTGCGGCCAATGGCTTGCCCAAGGGCGGAAATGTTGGCTTCGAAGTGCTCGAACACCAGCCCTTCGGCACCAGCCAGTTCGTGGAGCAGGTCAACTACCAAAGAGCCTTGCAGGGTTCGCTGGCGCGCACGATCGAAAGCTTGTCGGCGGTCGAGTCCGCCACGGTGCATCTGGCCATTCCCAAGCCTTCGGTTTTTCTCAGTCAGGCTGAAAAGCCGTCGGCCTCGGTACTCGTGAAGCTGCGCCCGGGGTGGGTACTGGCGCGGGCTCAGGTCGCGGGCATCGTGCATCTCGTCGCTTCGAGTGTGCCTGGTTTGAGCGAGAAGAGTGTCACGGTCGTCGATCAGGACGGAACCATGTTGAGTACCGTGGCCGAGGAGAACGGCGTTCAACCGACGCAGCAAGCCTACCGAGCCCAAGTCGAGCAGCAATACCGTAAGCAAATCGAGTCGATCCTGGCACCCATTGCCGGGAGTGACGGGGTACGGGTCGCGGTCGCGGCCGATCTCGATTTCAGCAAGACTGAATCGAGCAACATCGTTTACGGGCAAGGCCATGTGCTGAGTCAGCAGACCCAGTCCTCCAACAGCACCGGAGACGGGGCCCAGGCGATGGGCGTTCCGGGCGCGCTCTCAAACCAGCCGCCGGGGAATGTGGTCGCGCCGTTTACGCTGTCGACAGCGTCGGCTCCGCTGACTCCGCAGCAGTTCGTGCAGATTGCGCCGAGCCTCAAGGCTTTGGCCCCGACCTCGGCCAGCAGTTCCGCGACGGTCAATTACGAACTCGACAAGACGGTGAGTCACACGCAGGGGGCCATCGGGGCCATCAAGCGCTTGTCGGTCTCCGTTTTGGTCAACCAACAGATCGTCGAGGGCAAGCCCAAGCCTATGACCGCGGAGCAGATCGCCCAGATCAAGCAGTTGGTCGAAAGTGCGATGGGCTTCGACGCCAAGCGTGGAGACCAGGTTTCGGTGGTGAGCATGGCATTCTCCGGCGCCGAGGCTGAACAGAAGGAAACGGTCTGGTGGCGCGCCGCATGGTTCTGGGAGCTGGTCCGGCTCGTTGCGCCCTATGTGGTGGCGCTGGTGCTCGGTTTGCTCGCCTTCATGGCCATCCGACGGCTGGCTGCGCCGACCGTGGTCGATCGGGTCGCGGAGCCGGGGCTTGCTGCTGAGGGGGGCGGAGCCGAGCCGGGGTCTAGCCCCGCGAGTGCAGAGGCGACAGTTGGGGCAGCATCCGTGGCAGCATCCGAGGCTGGCGAAGAAGGCGCAGCTGCAGGCGCACCAGCAGCAGAGCCCGGCCCATCCGGGGAGCTCAAGCCTGATGTGGTTCGCCTGACGAACACCTATGAGGCTGATGCGGCGGTTGCCCGTGAATTGGTGAAGCAGGATCCGCGGCGTGCCGCTCAGGTCATCAAGGAGTGGCTCGGCGATGGAAAGTAAGACCGAAGAAGAACTGAGCGGGCTCGAGCGCGCGGCGGTCTTGCTGCTCAGTCTCGGCGAGGATGCCGCGGCCGAGGTCATGAAGCACCTCGGTCCGAGGGAGGTGCAGCGCTTGGGCGCAGCGATGGCCAAGCTGCGCAAAGTCAGCCCAACCGAAGCCCATGAAGTCATCCGATCGTTCCGGGAGCAGATCGAGTTGCAGACCACCTTGGGTCTGGGTGCGAATGAGTTCCTCAAAGGCGCTTTGACCAAGGCGCTCGGGGGCGATCGAGCGGCGGCTTTGATCGAGCGGATCTTGCATGGCGGGGAATCCAATGGCCTGGAAAACCTCAAATGGCTCGAGCCCCGAGCGATCGCGGAACTGATCAAGCTCGAACACCCGCAGGTCATCGCGCTGGTTTTGTCCTACCTCGACGCCGATCAGGCGGGCGAGGTTCTCCAGTTTCTACCGCAGCGGACTGCTGGCGAGGCCTTGTTGCGTCTGGCAGCGCTCGACAGCTTACAGCCCAATGCGCTCAAAGAGCTCAACGACGCGCTCGAAGAGCTGCTCAGTGGCGAGCAGCAGAGCGTGCAGGTCAGCGCCATGGGCGGACCGAAAGTCGCCGCGGAAATTCTCAATCGCCTGGATACGACCTTGTCCAATGCGATTCTGGAACTCTTGCGCACGCAGGATGAGGAACTTGCGAACAAGGTCCAGGAGCAGATGTTTGTCTTCGATGACCTGATCAACGTCGACGATCGGAGCATCCAGGTGATGTTGCGTGAGATCTCGTCGGAAACCTTGATCTTGGCGCTCAAAGGAGCCAACGCCCAGTTGCGGGAAAAGTTTCTTCGCAACATGTCCAAGCGTGCCGCAGAAATGCTGCGCGACGACATGGAGGCCAAAGGTCCCGTCCGGCTCTCCGAAGTCGAAGCTGCACAGAAGGAAATCCTGCAGATCGCGACTCGCCTCGAGGCCGCGGGACAGATCCAGCTGGGCGGCGGCGGCGCCGAGGCGCTGGTTGGTTGAGTCTGGCAAAGAGGCAAAGGCGCATCGATGAGTGGCGTGTTCGACCGTGATCAAGCCCGTCGGGCGCAGCCCTGGCGCGCCCCGCGACTCGATGGCACGCCGACGGGGTCTGGGGAGACGGTTGGGGCTTCGGAGTCGGGGTCGATGGGTGGCGACCCCTCACCGTCTACGGATGGAACGCCGGTCGAGGCCGTCAACCTGCCGACGGCAGCAGACCTCGAGGCGCTGTTCGACCAGGCGCGGCAGCAAGGCTTGGATGAGGGGCGCGCCGCAGGTCATCGCGAAGGCTACGAGGAAGGCTTGCGCGCAGGTCGCCAGCAAGCAGAGGCCGAGCGGGCGCTCGTTCAGCGTCTGTTGTCGCAATTGGCGCAGCCCATCGATCGATTGGAAGAACGGCTCGAGTCTGCGGTGGTTGCCTTGGCGGTGGAGATCGCCCGCCAGGTGGTGATGCATGAGATTCGGACGCAACCCGAACGCTTGCTGGAACTGTTGCGGCAGGCTTTGGCGGCTTTTCCCTTGCGCACCGGTACCCCTTGGATACGCGTTCACCCGGCTGATGCGGCGATGTTGCGGGAACTCGACCCCGACCTCGAGGCGACGGGAGCCATGCTGGTCGAGGATGAGACGCTGGAACGTGGGGATCTGGTCGTGGCTGCCGGGTCGGGCCATGAGGACCGGGTGAGCGCCAATCGCCGCTGGCGGCCTCGGCCCAACGAGGCGGTCTCGGAACTGGATCTGCGGCTCGAGGAGCGCTGGCGGTACGTCATGGCCAAGCTCTTCGAGGAGGGTGCTCTGTGACCAGCGACCAAGACCCGGCGTCGCCCGATTTGAAGACCGAGCGAGCGCTCGCGCGTCTCGCCGGGCTGAGTAAGCGACTCGAGAGTGCCGGCGGATTCCCGCTTCAACCGAGTGGAAGTTTGCTTCGGGTCCGCGGCATGATCCTCGAGGCGCACGGGCTCGAGGTCAGCCTGGGTGCGCGCTGCCTGGTGCAGACGGACGACAACCGGCGAATCGCCGCCGAGGTGGTGGGATTCCATGGTGAGCACGTACAACTCATGGCGGCGGGGGAGATCCAGGGCTTGGCGCCCGGTGCGCGCGTCACACCCATACCGGGCGATCTGAAGATTCCCGCGGGCATGGAGTTGTTGGGGCGTGTGCTCGACGGCAATGGAAAGCCGCTGGATGCGCTGGGTCCGTTGGGTACGACTGCGTACACCTCGATCTCGGGCGTGCCGATCAACCCCTTGGACCGGGCGCTCGTACGGGAGCCGCTCGATGTCGGGGTTCGGGCCATCAATGCCTTGTTCACCATCGGGCGGGGCGCGCGGATGGGCTTATTCGCGGGCAGCGGTGTCGGCAAGAGCGTGTTGCTGGGCATGATGGCGCGAAACACCCGGGCCGATGTCGTGGTGGTCGGCCTCATCGGGGAGCGGGGTCGCGAGGTCAAAGAGTTCATCGAAGACATTCTGGGAGTCGAGGGCATGCGCCGTTCCGTGGTGGTCGCGGCGCCTGCGGACGCCCCCGCACTCGCACGCATCCGGGGTGCCCGCTTGGCGACGGCGCTCGCCGAGTATTACCGCGACCAGGGACTGCATGTTCTGCTCTTGATGGACTCGCTCACCCGCTATGCGCTCGCATTGCGGGAGGTTGCGCTGGCTGCGGGCGAGCCACCGGCGGCGCGGGGTTTCCCACCGTCTGTTTTTGCCAAGCTTCCGGCGCTGGTCGAGCGAGCCGGAAACGGCCGCGAGGGCGAGGGCAGCGTGACTGCGTTCTATACCGTGTTGATGGAAGGCGATGACGCGCAGGATCCGGTCGCCGACAACGTGCGGGCGATTCTGGACGGCCACTTGGTCTTGAGCCGTCGCCTCGCGGAACAGGGCCATTTTCCCGCGATCGATCTTCAGGCGTCGATCAGCCGCGTCATGCCGAATTTGGTGCCGCCGGAAGAGCTGCGCCGCGTCTACCGCCTGAAAGAACTCGAAGGACGGTACGCGGCTCAGCAAGACCTGATTGCCGTGGGCGCCTACCGCCCCGGCTCGGATCCCGTCTTGGACCTGGCGGTTCGGGCGCATTCGGGTATACGGGCATTTTTACTTCAGGGCATGCACGAGTCGGTGGATCTCGAGTCGAGCCGGCAGGCCCTGCACTCTTTGATGGAGCCCTACCTGGCACCGCAAGTGGATGCATAATGAAACCCCTGTTTCATTGCGTATGTCGGGATGACCTCTGCTACGGCGATCCTTCGACGGGCGGCAACGTTCGAAAAGCTGCGGGCCGACGCGGACGCGGAACAGCAGCGCTTGGCGCGGGTGCTGAAGGCCCATCAAGACACAGCCTCTGACGCGCGACGCAAGCTCGAACAATTGCAGGTTTATCGGGCCGAATACCTGGAGCGGATGCGGGCCTTGGAGGCTCAGCCCGGTCGCTGGGGTGAAGTTCGCGGGATGCGCGCGTTCTTGCTGCGTTTGGATGAAGCGATCCGCGCTCAGGAAGCAGAGGTCGATCGCACCCGCGCGGCGGTCGATCAGGCCACCGGCGCTTGGACGCAGGCGCGTCAGCGCGTCATGGCTTTCGATCAACTCAGCGAGCGTCAGCGCGAGGAGCTTCGGGCCCTGGCGGTCCAAGAGGACCGTCGGGAGTTGCAGGAGTGGTCTGCGCTCGCGGCGACTGGCGACGGATCGCTCTCACGTCCGGCGCCCCTTTGACGGGCTGCGCTCAATCGGTTTTTTCGGGTGCAGCCAAGCCTAGGCGCTGACGCTGGCACAGCGTTTGCTTCCTCCGCACGGCATGGAGGCATCTCGATGACGGGCGTTCAAATTGTCTTTCCCGATAGGGTCGAAGTAAAGCTGGCTCGTTCAGCCGCAGCCGAGCAGCGGAGCGCAAGCGACCCGCATCCCACGATGTTTCGCCGGATGCTCTCGGCGGCACAACATCGGTTAGAGGGCGCAAAGCCACACCAGGGACAGGGCGATCCATCGCCGGCGGGGTCGTCGTCCGAAAGGGCCAACCCGTCTTCAGCGCGGTCTGATGCGAACGATGTCGCTGGAGTGCAGGAAGGACAGGCCGAGCCGCCGGGCTCGACCCTCGCCAAAGAAGCGCATGGCGAGGCGGCTGCCGGGTTGGAGGCCGTAGGGGTTGCGGCTCTTGGCTTGAATGCGGCCGGCTACGGGCAGGCGGTCGGGCTTTTCGAAAACCGGGGTGGCGTGCAGGGCGCCGAAAGCGGGTCTGGAGTGGGAATGCGCGCCGCATCGGGTGTCGCAGCTCTGTTGCTGGATGGCTTGGACTCGGACATTCCCCAATTCCCGGCGCAGAGCCCGAATTCGTCTCCGGATTTGCCCGTCGCAATCGGGGATGGAGCGGACGAATCGGCCCGGCCATTCCTCGCCGCAGGCGGCAAATTTTTGCCGCCGGGCGAGGCGTCCAGGCCGGGTCAGATCGTCGCAACAGATTTCGAACGAGCGGATTCGACTGATCTTCCAGCGACTTTGACCGACGGGCGCGGGCGACCCTTGACACTGCTTGGAGCGGAACGGCCGGCAACGGCGAGCCTCGCCAGCGCAGCCTCGGATATGGCGGATCGAAGCGGAGACTTCCGTGCGCCGCCCTCAGTCTCATCAGGTGTGGTTGCGATGCCGGATCTCGTGGACGGCGAAGCACGATCGTCCCCCTCGGCGAAGCTTCGAGAAGTTGCCACAGACCGGACGGATTCCCCGGACGCTCCTGGGGCAACTGCGCCGCTTCCGGTAGCGACGACGCGCGCCGGTTCGGCCTCTGAGGCTCCGTCAGCTTCGGTTCCGGTCAAGGAACCGGTCGGCTCGCCAGCCTGGGGGCAGGAGGTTGGTCGCCACCTCGTGTGGGCGTCGGAGGGCGGCAAGAATTGGATGATTTTGAAGGTCAATCCGCCGCAGTTGGGGACCGTCGAAGTTCACTTGCGGGTGGCCGAAGGAACCGTCCATGCCCAGTTCGTTTCCCCTCATCAGGCGGTTCGCGCGGCACTTGAGGCTGGCTTGCCCCAGCTTCAGGAGGCGTTCGTGGGCTCGGGTTTGACCTTGGGTCAAGCATCGGTCGATGCCGGTGGCGCCGGCTTTCGAGGGCAAGAGGCCCAGCCTCAAGCCCGTACGGCAGTGTCGCCCGTGAGCGGTGGGGTTGCGCCGGCTGAAGGAGCGGACTTGCTGCCTTCGGTCGGGCGGGTGGAGCGCAGCCTGATCAATTTGTTTGCCTGAGCGCGTGAGGCACCCCCGGGGCTTCAGTTCTCGAGACTTGAGCCGTTAACATCCGAAACCATCTATTTCACCAATCTGAGGTAAAGACGGATGTCCGATCCAGAAAAAGAAACCGGCGGCAAAAGCAAGAAGATGCTGTTCATCATCGTGGGCGCGGTGCTCGTGCTTGCGCTGGGGGGGGGCGGCGCGTGGTGGTTCCTCTTGCGGCCCAAAGCGGCACCGGACGCTGCACATGCACCCGCCCCTGCGAAGGTGGAAAAAGAAGCCAAGTTCATTGCGCTCGAGCCATTCGTCACCAATGTGCAAAGCAACGATGGAATCACGCATTATTTGCAGGTGAAGATCGAGCTCAAAGTGTACGACCCCAAGCTTGAAGAACGGATCAAGGCGACCACGCCCGAAATTCGCAGCACGATTTTGCGCATTCTGGCGGCACAGCAGGCCGACAAGGTCAGTAGCGTGGAGGTCCGCGACGCGTTGGCTGCAGAGATCCTGAGTGCCGTCAACGCGATCTTGACGGGGCGCAAGCCCGGCAGCGGCCACGGTGAAGCGGCGGAAGAGGGTCCCGTGGCTGGGGTGTTCTTCACCGCGTTCGTGGTCCAGTAAGGCATCATGGTCCAAGACATCCTTTCACAAGACGAGGTTGACGCCCTGTTGAAGGATGTCACCGGGGACGATCACGCGGGTGGATCGGAGCCGGTGGAAGAAGGGGGTGTCCGACCCCTGGATCTCGCGAACCAGGAGCGGATCGTCCGGGGCCGCATGCCCACGCTCGAGGTGATCAACGAGCGCTTTGGTCGGCTTTGGCGGGTGGGCTTGTTCAACTTCTTGCGGCGCTCATCCGAAATCTCGGTGGGGCAGGTCAGATTGATTCGGTACAGCGAGTTCATCCGGTCCTTGGTCGTTCCGAGCAACATCAACCTGGTGCAGATCAAGCCGCTCCGGGGGACGTCTTTGTTCGTGTTTGACCCCCGGTTGGTGTTTTCGGTGGTCGATAATTTTTTTGGCGGCGGCGGGCGCTACCACGCGCGTATCGAGGGGCGTGACTTCACCCCGTTGGAGCAGCGCATCATTCGCCGCATGCTCGAGATGGTGTTCAAGGAGTACCGGATCGCCTGGAGTTCCGTCTACCCGATCCAGCCCGAATGGACCCGGTCCGAGGTCAACCCGCAGTTCGTGAACATCGCGACGCCGACGGAGGTCGTCGTCGTTTCCCGATTCGATGTCGAGATCGAAGGCGGTGGCGGCAGTTTGCAGATCTGCATTCCCTACAGCACGATCGAACCGATTCGGGACTTGATGTCGACGGGGCTGACCACCGACCGAAATGAGGTCGATGCGCGTTGGACCCAGGCCCTGCAGCACGAGATGCAGGAGGCTGAGGTGGAGTTGCAGGTGAAGTTGCTCGATCGGACCTTGACGGTTCGGGAACTGCTCGGCCTGCAGGTCGGAGACATCATTCCGGTGGAATTGCCGGAGCAGGTGACCGCCGTGGTCGACGGGATTCCGGTGTTGACGGCTCGCTATGGGGAGCATGAGGAAAAAATGGCGATCCAGGTTGTCGAGCGCATCCGCCCAGGCCTTGAAGCCCAAACGAGCAGCCGCCCAGCGCTTGACTGAGTGGCGGCAGAGGAACACATGATGAGCGAAGAAAGCACCGACACCCCTCAGACCGATCCGGCGCAGGCAGCACCGGTCGGCGAGGACGACTGGGCCGAAGCTTTTGCGGAGGAGCAGCAACAGCAGGCCGGAAGCGCGAGCGCGGAGGGCTCCGCCCCCGAAACTCCGAGTACCGGTGGGGCCAAAAGAGCAGCTTTCGAAGCGTTGAAGCCCGGCTCAGCTGAGCCCCCCGAAGGCAGCGATCGGCTGGATCTGGTGATGGACATCCCAGTCACCTTATCGGTTGAGTTGGGACGGACCAAGATCCAGATCAAGGAGTTGTTACGACTGGCGCAGGGTTCGGTCGTGGACCTCGACCGGCTGGCGGGCGAGCCGATGGACGTATTGGTCAACGGCTTTTTGATCGCCCGTGGCGAGGTCGTGATGGTCAACGACAAGTTTGGGATTCGACTGACCGATATCGTGAGCCCGAGTGAGCGGGCTCGGCGTTTGACCTGAAGTTCCAGCGTTTTACAAAGGGGACGTAGCCAAAAGGGTGGGGCACGCTCTTGGCGTGTCGTGCGGGTGGCGTATGCTTCAGCATTTGCTTCGGAGGCGGCGCTGCTCAACGGCGCCATCACCCTCCGCTTTGAACGAAACAGGTTGCACGATGGCTCCATACGAACGCCCCTTTGAGATTCATGTCCATGGTGACATTCCGCTTCGGCCCGAAGTCTCTTATGACGAGATTCAGGATGCGCTGCGTCCGCTTTGGAAGTATGCGGGGGCGCGCTCGCTGGCTGCAGCGGCGGCCAGCCATTACGAAGATGAGCCGGGCATTCAATTTGAAGCGTCGACCCACACGTTGCATCTGTGTTGGACGGTGCTCGGAGACCAGGATTTTCGGCAGGCCATCGACGAAACCTGTATGGCGCTCAATGAGCTCGCGGCCAGCGGCGCGGCGATCGAGGTGACCTTCTACGACGCGGAGTTTGATGAGGAAGAGGCCGGTCCGGACGAGGAAGCCCGGGACGACTTCGTCATGCTGTTCGTAGGGCCGACGCCTGCAGCCATCATGCAGGTGCAGCGTGACTTGTTGGTCGAGGATGTGCTGCACGTGATGGAGCGACATTTCGACGCATCGGAACTCGGCGGCGTCGTCGATGAGATCGACCGACTCTTTGCCAAGCGCTTCGATGCCTTGGTGCATTCGCTCGATCTCGGGCGGCCACCGCGCGGCAGCGGCGGGCATGGCGGACCGGCGGGTGGCCGGCGACCGCGCCATCTTCACTGACGAGTCGTCACCGGCGAGTCTTCGATCTGAGCCGACTGGGCGGCAGCCGTCGTCATCCCCAGCCACCGCCGCGCCGCAGCGCTGAGGTGGTGGGGGTCTCCCGTGGTCCACAGCCGGGTGCTCCCCTGCCGGACGGGGGTCGAGCGCTCTTGGGCGGCAGCCGGTCCCGGATGGCGCAGGCCGTGTTGTTCGAGCAAGCTCAGCGTTTGCCGGGCGACCGGCTCTCCGGTGTCGAGCAGCCGCACGGACGGCCCGAGCAGGTCGGCGAGCACCGCTGCGGCGAACGGGTAGTGCGTGCAACCGAGGACCACGGTGTCGATGGTGGAGCCTGAGCCGCTTTGCGCCTGTAAAGACTGGACATGGCGCGCACATTGTTCTTGGATCGCGGCACGGTCATCGCGCTCGATGGCGGCCGCCAGTCCAGGGCAAGGCTGCAGCAGATATTCGACCGCGGGCGACTGGCGTTCGAGGAGCCGCGCAAAGCGCTGGCTCGCCAAGGTGGCCGGGGTCGCCAGAACACCGACACGCCCGGTCTGGGTGATGGCTGCCGCTGGCTTGAGGGCGGGTTCAATGCCGACGATGGGCAAATCCGGATGCATCCGCCGCAGATCGTCTGCGGCAACTGCCGTCGCGGTATTGCAGGCGATGACCAAAGCCTTGATGTCCGCATGTCGACGCAGCCAGTCCACCACCGCGACGGCGCGTTGGCGAATTTCTGCCTCGGATCGCTCCCCATAAGGCGCGTAACGGGAGTCGGCCAAAAACCAGTAGTCCTCGTCGCCCAGGTGAGTGTGCAGGGAGCGAAGAATACTGAGGCCACCGACGCCGCTGTCGAAGACGCCGATCGGGCGAGTTGCCTTCGCCCTGGTTTCGGTCTGATCGGCGGCGGGACCCTGGGGCACGCTCAGACCGCCGTGACGGGGATATCTTTGAAGGCACCGCTCGCGATGCGGGCGCGCCACTCGGCAGGGCCAGTTTCGTGGACGCTGACGCCGTTGGCGTCGACCGCCACAGTGACGGGCATATCGACGACCTCGAATTCGTAAATCGCTTCCATGCCGAGATCCTCGAAAGCGACGACGCGGGCCGACTTGATCGCTTTGGACACCAGGTAGGCCGCACCGCCGACTGCCATCAGATAAGCCGAGCGGTGGCGACGGATCGCCTCGATGGCCTCAGGGCCTCGCTCGGCTTTGCCGATCATGGCCAGCAGGCCGGTTTTCGAGAGCATCATTTCGGTGAAGCCGTCCATGCGCGTCGCGGTCGTGGGGCCAGCAGGCCCCACCACTTCGCCCTCGACCGGGTCGACTGGGCCCACGTAGTAGATGGCCCGATTGCGAAAGTCGACGGGCAGCCGCTCGCCGCGGTCCAGCAACTCCTTGATGCGTTTGTGGGCGGCGTCGCGCCCGGTGAGCATTTTTCCGTTGAGCAGCAGGGTCTGACCGGGTTTCCAACTGGCCACTTCCTCTCGGGTCAAGGTGTCGAGGTTCACGCGGCGACTGTGTTCTGCGTCGGGGTGCCACTCGACCTTGGGCCAGAGATCAAGGCTCGGCGGGTCGAGATAAACCGGCCCTGATCCATCGAGCACGAAGTGGGCATGACGGGTGGCCGCGCAATTGGGAATCATCGCAACCGGCTTGCTTGCGGCGTGCGTCGGATACATCTTGATCTTGACGTCCAGGACGGTCGTGAGCCCGCCGAGACCCTGGGCTCCGATGCCGAGCGCGTTGACCTTCTCGTAGAGCTCCAGTCGCAATTGCTCGGTCGGCGTCAGCGGCTCGCCGCGCTGAGATTTCAGTTGCAGGTCGGCCATGTCGATGTCGTCCATGAGGCTTTCCTTGGCGAGAAGAACGGCCTTCTCAGCGGTTCCTCCGATGCCGATGCCCAGCATGCCGGGTGGGCACCAGCCCGCGCCCATCGTCGGCACCGTCTTGAGTACCCAGTCGACGATGTTGTCGCCAGGGTTGAGCATGGCCAGCGTGCTTTTGTTCTCGGACCCACCCCCTTTGGCAGCAACGGTGACCTCGACCGTATTGCCTGGGACGATCTCGGTGAAGATGACGGCTGGCGTGTTGTCGCCGGTGTTCTTGCGGGCGAATTGGGGGTCTGCGACGACGCTGGCGCGCAAGGTGTTGTGCCGGTCGGTATAGGCCCGACGGACGCCCGCGTTGATGGCGTCGTCGAGTGAGCCGGTGAATCCTTCCCATCGCACGTCCATACCGACCTTCAGGAAGACGTTGACGATCCCCGTGTCTTGGCAGATGGGGCGGTGGCCGGTGGCGGCCATGCGGCTGTTGGTCAGGATTTGCGCGATCGCATCCTTCGCCGCGGGTGACTGCTCGATCTCATAGGCGCGGGCCAGATGCTTGATGTAGTCGGCCGGGTGGTAGTAGCTGATGAATTGCAGCGCAGCAGCGATGGATTCGGTGAGGTCTTCTTGGCGGATGGTGGTCATGGTCTAGCCTTTTGCTTCTGGGGACATCTTCGGCGGTCAATGCGTGTCGGTGGGATGTTGCCCACCGCTCGGCTGCATCAATCGGTCGGTCAATGCGATGGCGAGTGCGCTCAGGAGGAACACGACGTGAATGATGGTCTGCCAGACCAGCACCTTGAGATCGTAGTTCGCTGCATTGATGAAGGTCTTCAGCAGATGGATGGAGCTGATCCCGATGATGGCCGTGCCGAGTTTGACCTTCAGCACGGACGCGTTGACGTGGCTGAGCCATTCCGGTTGGTCGGGATGGCCTTCGAGTTCGAGCCGGCTCACGAAGGTTTCGTAGCCGCCGACGATGACCATGATCAAGAGGTTGGAAATCATCACCACGTCGATCAGGGCAAGCACGACGAGCATGATCACCGTCTCGTTGAGCGTGGTGAGTGGTGCGTCCGACCGGTACCCCATGCTGCTGACCAGGAGTTCGAGGGCGTGCGCGTTTCCGAAGGCAGCCTCGATCAGGTGCACCAGTTCCACCCAGAAGTGGAACACATAGACGGCCTGCGCCAGAATCAGCCCCAGGTACAGCGGGAGCTGCAGCCAGCGGCTGGCAAAGATGATGGCGGGCAGGGGGCGCAGCCGAGGGGCTTGCCGAGGGCCGTTGTGAGGAGGATGGGCCATGTGTGATCGGGTTTGGAGTGAGGCCTTATTTTAGGGAGCCGATCGGGCCGTGCTCTGGCCGTGCGCTGGCTGCGCGAGTCAGTGCCTTGTAAGAGCGCGGCTCCACAGTCGCGGCCGCAAATCTTGCTGTTCGTTTCTTGATTCAGAGGAGACCGAAAATGAATGCTTCGACTGCCGGTGGCCCGCAAGCGGGTGAAGTCCGGATGTATTACCCCAGCGAGGAGTTCGTCCGGCAGGCCACCATTTCGGGTATGTCTGCCTATGAAGCCTTGTGTCGCGAGGCCGAGAGCGATTACACGGGCTACTGGGCCAAGCGTGCCCGGGAAATGGTGACCTGGAAGACGCCCTTCACCCAGGTTCTCGATGAAAGCAACGCGCCGTTTTTCAAGTGGTTTGCGGACGGCACGCTCAACGCTTCGTACAACTGCCTCGACCGCAACCTCGAGCGCGGACTGGGTGACAAGACCGCGATCATTTTCGAGGCGGATGACGGCGAGGTCACGCGCATCAACTATCGTGACCTGCACGCCAAGGTCTGCCAGATTGCCAACGGGCTGCGTTCGCTGGGCGTGCAAAAGGGCGATCGGGTCGTGATCTACATCTCCATGTCGATCGACGGCGTGGCGGCGATGTTGGCCTGCGCGCGCATCGGCGCGACGCACTCCGTGGTGTTCGGTGGCTTCTCTGCCCAGGCGCTGCGTGACCGCATCGAAGACACCCGCGCCAAGGTCGTCATTACCGCCGACCATCAAATTCGCGGGGGCAAGCAATTGCCGCTCAAGGCCATCGTCGATGAGGCGCTGAGTCTTGGCGGCTGCGATTCAGTCGAGCACGTTCTCGTGGTGCGCCGCAGCGGTGCGCCGGTGAACATGGTGCAAGGGCGCGACCGCTGGATGGCCGACGTGGTGGGCGGGCAGGCTCAGACCTGTGAGCCCGAGTGGGTGGAGGCGGAGCATCCGCTGTTTTTGCTCTACACCTCGGGCTCGACCGGCAAGCCCAAAGGCGTGCAGCATTCGACGGGTGGATATTTGGTCCATGCGGCGCTGACCACGGCGTGGACCTTCGACCTCAAGCCGAACGACATCTTCTGGTGCACGGCTGATATCGGCTGGATCACGGGCCACACCTATATCGCGTACGGACCGATGGCGCTGGGTGCGACGCAGATCGTGTTCGAAGGCGTTCCCACCTTCCCGGACGCGAGCCGGTTCTGGCGCATGATCGAGCGTCACAAGGTGACGATTTTCTACACGGCGCCGACGGCGATCCGTTCGCTCATCAAGGCGGCCGAATCGAACGACACGGTGCATCCGCGTAATTTCGACCTCTCGAGCCTGCGCCTTTTGGGTTCGGTCGGCGAGCCGATCAATCCTGCGGCCTGGGAGTGGTACTACCGGCATGTGGGAGGCGAGCGCTGCCCGATCGTCGACACCTTCTGGCAGACCGAGACCGGCGGCCATGTCATCACGCCGTTGCCCGGGGCGACGCCCTTGGTTCCGGGCTCTTGCACGCTGCCGTTCCCGGGCATCATGGCGGCGGTCGTCGATGAGACGGGCAAGGACGTGCCCAACGGGCAGGGCGGTATCTTGGTCATCAAACGCCCGTGGCCGTCGATGATCCGCACGATCTGGGGCGACCCTGAGCGCTTCAAAAAGAGCTACTACCCCGAAGAGTTCGGCGGCAAGTACTATCTGGCGGGCGACGGCGCGATCCGCGACGCCAAGACGGGTTATTTCACCATCACGGGTCGCATCGACGACGTGCTCAACGTCTCGGGCCACCGCATGGGCACGATGGAAATCGAGTCGGCGCTGGTCGCGAAGACGGATCTCGTGGCCGAAGCCGCCGTGGTGGGCCGTCCCGATGAGACGACCGGCGAAGCGATCTGCGCCTTCGTCGTGCTCAAGCGGCCGCTGCCGACGGGCGACGAGGCGCGTGCGATTGCCAAGGAACTTCGCGACTGGGTCGCCAAGGAGATCGGCCCCATCGCCAAGCCCAAGGACATTCGCTTTGGCGAGAACCTGCCCAAGACCCGCTCGGGCAAGATCATGCGCCGCCTGTTGCGCAGCATCGCCAAGGGCGAGGCCATCACGCAAGACACCTCGACGCTCGAGAACCCGGCCATTCTGGATCAGCTTGGTCAGGCCTATTGAGGCTGTATTTGGGCGCCCTTCGGCTTTTCCGGAGGGCGCTGTGGAAACAAAAAGGCCCGCTTTCGCGGGCCTTTTTGTCGGTACGTGAGCGCCGATTACTTCAGCGACAGCACCCAGGCGGCGAGCTTCTTGGCTTCCGCGTCGTTGACCTGCGTGTTCGCGGGCATGGGGACCGCACCCCAAACGCCCGAGCCACCCTTCTGGATCTTGGCGGCGAGCATATCGGCCGCTTTGGCGTCGCCCGCATACTTCTTGGCGACGTCTTTGTAAGCCGGGCCGACCAGCTTCTTGTCGATGGCGTGGCAGGCCATGCAGTTCTTGGCCTTGGCCAGGGCTTCATCAGCCATGGCGGGGGCGGACACGGCGGCCAGTGCGGCCAGGGCGAAAAGGACTCGTTTCATCGTTGCTCCTCAGGGGTTGGGTTACAGTCTTTGGACGCGACTGCTGACGTTCAACGCGATTTTAGGGGAA
>NZ_JAEMQB010000140.1:0-5607 GCF_022759015.1 Tibeticola sp.
GAGCGCGGCACTCACGCCCAGTTGTGACTGCGCCTGCACGCAGGCGCGGTGCAGGCCTTCGATGACGACGCCCATGGGTACGCCGCGCGCGGTGTGGGTCTGCGGGTCGAAAAAAATCTCGGCCCGCACGACCCCGTCGGCCGCGGCGCGCTGCAGGTAGGCCCAGGCCATGTCGAAAAAGTCCTGCTCGGTGCGCAGCACGCTGGCGCCGGCGTAGTAGATGTCGAGAAAGCTTTGCAGGTTGCTGAAGGCGTAGGCCGCGCGCAGCGCCTCCACGCTCGGGTAGGGCAAGGCCACGCCGTTGCGCGCGGCCAGTGCGAAGATCAGTTCAGGCTCGAGCGAGCCTTCGATATGGATGTGCAACTCGGCCTTGGGCAGCGCGCGCAGCAGGGCATGCAGACGCTCGCGGGGCAAACTTGGCAGGACGGATGGGGTCGGCATGGGTCAACGGAGAGGGGTTGCAAAGAAAAAGGGGCCGCCGGCGGCGACCCCTTTCGTGTGCGTCGTGTCGTCAGCCGCGTGGCTGCAGACGACTCACTTCTTGTCGCCGCCCGGGATCTTGCCTTCGACGCCCTTGACGTAGAAGTTGATGCCGCCGAGGAATTTGTCGTCGGCAACCTCATCCTTCTTGAGCACTTCCTTGCCGTCTTGGCCCAGGATCGGGCCCTTCCAGATCACGAAGCTGCCATCTTTGAGGCCGGCCTTGACCTCGTCGAGTTTCTTCTTGGCGTCTTCGGGCACGTCGGCCGCCACCGAGACGAAGTCGATCGCACCTTCCTTCACGCCCCACCAGCTCTGGCCCGTCGTCCACTTGCCTTCGAGCACGTCACGCACGGCCTTGATGTAGTACGGCCCCCAGTTGATGACAGCCGAGCCCAGGTGGGCCTTGGGGCCGTAGGCGCTCATGTCCGAATCCCAGCCGAAGGCGCGCTTGCCCATTTTCTCGGCGGTCTGCAGCACGGCCGAGGAGTCGGTGTTTTGCATGAGGACGTCCGCGCCACCGTTGATGAGGGCGGTGGCCGCTTCGGTTTCCTTGGGCGGGTTGAACCACTCGTTGACCCAGACCACCTTGGTCTTGATCTTCGGGTTGACCGACTGCGCGCCCAGCGTGAAGCTGTTGATGTTGCGGATGACCTCGGGGATCGGGATGGAGCCGACCACGCCGAGCGTGTTGGTCTTGGTCATCTTGCCGGCGATCACGCCCGCCATGTAGGCACCTTCGTAGGTGCGGCTGTCATAGGTGCGCATATTGGGCGCGGTCTTGTAGCCGGTGGCATGCTCAAACTTCACCTCGGGGTTATCGGCAGCCACTTTGAGCATGGGCTCCATGTAGCCGAAGGTGGTGCCGAAGATCAGCTTGTTGCCCTGCGCCACCATGTCGCGCAGCACGCGCTCGGCGTCGGCGCTTTCGGGCACTTTCTCGACGAAGCTGGTGACGACTTTGTCGCCGAATTCCTTCTCGACCGCCTTGCGGCCGTTGTCGTGTGCAAAGGTCCAGCCGCCGTCGCCCACCGGGCCGACGTAGGCGAACGCCACCTTCAAAGGCTCGGGCTTGGCGGGCGCCGGGGCCGACGCCGGCGCTGCGGCCGGCGCGGGCGCCGGTTCTTCCTTCTTGCCACAGCCGGCAAGCGTCGCGGCAGCCAGCGCCGACAGCGCAGCGACCTTGAACAGGGAGCGTTTGTGCAGATCAGTCATGGATCGGGTCTTTCTTGAGGAAGGGTACGACACGGAAGTAAGGGCTCATTATGAGCCGGGGAAAAACGGCTTGCCAAGCGAGGCCGGCATGTTCACGCGGATCCAGGTCGGATTGCGCGAGATCAACGCGAGCACGACGATAGTGGCCAGGTACGGCAGCATCGTAAGCACTTGGCTTGGCACATCGACACCGAGCCCTTGCAGATGGAACTGCAGCATCGTGACGCCGCCAAAGAGATAAGCCCCAAGCAAGACCCGTGCCGGCCGCCAGGTGGCAAAGGTGGTGAGCGCCAGCGCAATCCAGCCTTTACCGGCCACCATGCCCTCGACCCACAGCGGCGTGTAGATCACCGAGAGGTACGCGCCGGCGAGCCCGCAGAGCGCGCCACCGGCGAGCACTGCGACGAAACGGATGCGCCGCACGGGGTAGCCCAGCGCATGGGCGGATTCGGGCGACTCCCCGACCGCGCGCAGCACGCGCCCCGCACGGGTGCGGTAGAGGAACACGATCTGGGCGACAGCCAGCAGCACTGCACCATAAACGAGCGGGTGCTGGCGAAACAGGGCTGTGCCGACGAAGGGCCAATCCGAGAGGCCGGGAATGGCGAACTGCGGCCGCGGGGGCAGCTTTTCTTGCACGTAACGGATGCCGGCGAAGGCCGAAAAGCCCACCCCGAACAGACTCAGCGCGAGCCCGGTGGCGTATTGATTGGTGTTGAGCCAGATCACCAACACACCGAAGAAAGCCGCCAGCAGCGCACCGGCCCCCATGCCTGCGGCAAACCCGAGCCAGTCGTTGCCGGTGTGCACGACGGTGGCAAACCCCGCCAGGGCGGCGCACAGCATCATGCCCTCGGCGCCAAGGTTGACGATGCCAGCCTTTTCATTGATCAACAAACCCAGCGCCGCCAGCGCGAGCACGGTGCCCGCGTTGAGCGTGGCCGCCAGCAACAAAGCATAGGCTTCCATCAGCGCCCTCCCCGGCCCCAGCGGACCCGGTAATGAATCAGCGTGTCGCAGGCGAGCAGCGTGAACAGCAACAAGCCCTGGAACACCCCGGTGATCGACTTCGGCAGCCCGAGCCGCGACTGCGCCAATTCGCCCCCGATGTAAAACATGCTCATGAGCACCGCGGACAACACCATGCCCGCGGGATGCAACCGCCCGACGAAAGCCACGATGATGGCCGCAAAGCCGTAGCCGGCCGGCACGTAGGGCGTGAGCTGCCCGATGGGGCCCGCGACTTCGAGCGCACCCGCAAGCCCCGCGCAAGCCCCCGACACCAACAGCGCCAGCCACAGCGCCCGCCGCGAGGAAAAGCCCGCGTAGCGCGCGGCCGCTGGCGCGAGGCCGCCGACCTGCTGCGCAAAACCCGCACGCGTGCGGAACAGGAAAACCCAGAGCGCGCCCGCCCCCAACAAGGCCAGCAGCAAGCCCACGCTGACCCGTGAGCCGCTCATGAGCCGCGGAATTTGCGTGACCGCGGCGAAGCTGCGGGTCTGGGGGAAGTTGTAGCCCGCGGGGTCCTTCCAGGGGCCGTAGACGAGGTAGCTGAGCACCATTTCAGCGACGTAGACGAGCATGAGGCTCACCAAAATCTCATTGGCATGGAAGCGGTCGCGCAGCAAAGCCACCAGCGCCGCCCAGGCCATGCCGCCGAGCATGCCGGCGATCACGACCACGACCCACACCCAGCGGCCGGTTCCGCTGTCGGCGAGCAAGGCGACACCGCCCGCAGCAATCGCACCCATCACGAACTGGCCTTCGGCGCCGATGTTCCAGATGTTGGAGCGAAAACACACCGCAAGCCCGAGCGCGATCAGCAACAGCGGCGTGGCCTTGACCATGAGCTCGCCCAGAGCATAACGGCTTTGGATCGGTTCCCAGAAGAACACCGCCAGGCCGCGCGCGGGGTCCTTACCCAGCAGGGCGAACAAGGCCACGCCGATGAGCACGGTGATGGCCAGCGCCAGCAGCGGTGAGCCCAGGCTCCACGCCCGTGATGGGGCACTGCGCGCCTCAAGCCGCAGCATGGTCGGCCTCCTGCACGGCAGCGAGATGCCGCTGCACGTCCTCGTCCCACAGCCCGCTCATCCATTCGCCCACGCGGGCCATGGTGGCCGCTTCGCGCTCCAGCGGCGGCGAGATGCGGCCCTTGGCCATGACATACAAGCGGTCACTCAATTCGAACAATTCCTCCAGTTCCTCACTCACCACGAGCACGGCGCAACCCGCGTCGCGCAGCGCCAGAATTTCGCCGCGAATCTGGGCGGCAGCACCCACGTCCACCCCCCAGGTGGGCTGCGCGACGATGAGCAGCTTGGGGCTCGCGTCGATCTCCCGTCCCACGATGTATTTCTGGAGATTGCCCCCCGACAGCGAGCGGGCCAGGGCTTCCGGGCCGCTGGTGCGCACACCAAAGCGCTCGATGATGCGCGCGGCCTGGGCCCGCAGGGCGCGCAGCTTGAGCCAGCCGCCGCGGCCGACCGCCTCGGTGCGCGTGAGCAACAGGTTGTGGGCAAGCGACAGGGTCGGCACCGCGCCACGGCCCAAGCGCTCTTCGGGCACGAAATGCAACCCCAGGCGCCGCCGCGCTGCAGGCCCGAGCGAACCGACGGGCGTGTCCGCGATGCGGATGCACTCGCTGGAAGCACGGGTGTCTTCACCCGACAGGGCGTAGAGCAACTCGCGCTGGCCATTGCCCGAGACGCCCGCGATGCCCACCACTTCGCCCGCGCGCACCTCGAGCGTGATGTCGTGCAGGTCGGTGCCAAAGGGATGTTCCCGCGGCAGGTCGAGCGCCTGCACCTGCAGCACCGCGGCCCCGGGCTGGGCACGCGCATGGCGCAGCGCGGGCGGCTCGGCGCCGATCATCATCCGGCTCAGGCTCGCATTGCTCTCCACGCGCGGATCGCACACGCCCGTGACCCGGCCCGCGCGCATCACGGTGCAGGCGCTGCACAACGCGCGGATTTCATGCAGCTTGTGGCTGATGTAGAGGATGCTGCAGCCCTCGGCGGCGAGCTGGCGCAAGACGACGAAGAGCCGCTCCACCGCCTGCGGCGTGAGTACCGACGTGGGCTCATCCAGGATGAGCAACTGCGGCTCGCCGAGCAGCGCGCGGATGATCTCCACCCGTTGCATCTCGCCCACACCCAGCGTGTGCACGGGCCGCGAGGGGTCGATGTCGAGCCCGTATTCGCGCGCCTTGGCGCCGATGCGCGCGGTCACCTCGGCCAACGAGAACTTGCGATCGAGCCCGAGCCAGACGTTTTCCGCCACGGTCAGCGTGTCGAACAGGCTGAAGTGCTGGAACACCATGCTGATGCCCAGCGCGCGCGCCTCCTGCGGGTTGCGCACCTTCACCAGCTGGCCGTTGAACCGAACCGTGCCCTCATCGGGCTGGGTGGCACCAAAGATGATCTTCATCAGCGTGGACTTGCCCGCGCCGTTCTCCCCGAGCACGGCATGGATCTCGCCCGGCTGCACCGTCAGCGCCACATCCTGGTTGGCCACCACGCCGGGGTAGCGCTTGGTGATGCCTCGCAGCTCGAGGCGGGGCACGGGCGCGGCGCTCACGGCAGCACCTCAGGCCGGTGATTTTGAACAAAACAACGCATGAGCCGGCTTGAAACGGGACTTTCCTGCTATTGAAATAAAAGCGAACCGCCCGCGCCGAAGGCAACCGGCAGGAATGGCTCGCACGCTCCAAGGGCAACGCTGAACAAGTCCCTCGCGCGTCGCGCATCCCGGCTGCGGGCGGTCTGCGTCGAAAGCAAATCCTCGCCATAGCTGCGGCTATGGCTGCGGTGGGCGCCTCGCATCCCATCCCGCGGCCGGGCGCGCGCCATCGCGGGAACTTATTCAGCGTTGCCCAAGCGCGCTATTGTCGTGCAGACGCGGTGGGTCACC
>NZ_JAEMQB010000029.1:0-4915 GCF_022759015.1 Tibeticola sp.
ACTCGCAAGGGGCACGATTATTTTGAATAGACCGAACCTGATCCAGGCGCGCTGGCGCGTCGCCGGGCTGATCGCCTTTAATCTGCTTGCGCTAATCTTGCTCGCCAGTTGGCGTTGGCCTCCGGCCCGGCGGCTGTGGGACGGGTTCGACGCCTGGGCATTCCACCTGCTGAATGCGCCCCTGGCAAGCAACACCGCCTGGGCCCATGTTTGGGCAGTGTGCAGCATGCGACCGGTCGATCTCGGTTTCGGCTTGATCATGCTGGGCTTTCTGATCAAGGGGAACTGGATATTCGCTGCTGTCCAGGTGCGTCAGGCGCTGTACGCTTTTCTGGCGCTCCTGCTGTTATTGCTGCTGATTCGCGCGGGGCTGTTCGTGGAAGTGATCAAGATCATGCACTGGCAGCGCGAGAGTCCGTCGTTGACCGTGGAAGGAGCGGTCAGGTTGTCCGACCTGTTCCCAGAATGGAGCAGGGTTTGGCAAATGAAGGACTCGTCCGAGCGCAGCTTTCCCGGCGACCATGCTTCGGTTCTGCTGCTGTGGGCGATATTTGTTTCGCCTTTCGCGCGGGGTTGGCGGCGGTGGCTCGTCTGGGGGCTGACGTTGCTGTTGATCCTGCCCAGGCTCGTATCCGGCGCGCACTGGCTATCGGATGTTCTCGTTGGTGGATTGTTGCTCAGCTTTGTCGCCATCGGCTGGGGTCTGTACACGCCTTATGCGGCCACAGCCTGCTCCCTCTTGGAGCGCATCGGCACCCCTGTTCTGCTGCGCCTGGGGAGGCTGCCGGGACTGCGGCACATCAGTCTGCTGTCCAGTTCGCATTGACCATGGTCGCCGGTCATGGAAGCAATAAGGAATGAAGCGAGAGCCGGCCATGCGCGGCATCGCCAGAAAGGCCGCGATCCGAAGTTGCGGCGTGCAGATCGCCGTCTAACGCTACCAACGCGTGGTGGTTTCGAGTGCAAAATCAGCAGAAGGCCTGGCCTCTGCCGGGCCGCCATGACGGGAGGCAACGCAAAGCATGAAATCCAACGGGGACAAGAACAAAGCCGCGACGGACGCGGCAGACAAGCGCAACGGCGCCGAATCCAGGGACAAAGTGTCGAACAAGGACTACGAGAAGGAGCTCGCGCGGTTACACGTCGAGCTGGTCAAGCTCCAGGGGTGGGTGGTGCACAAGGGGCTCAAGGTCTGCGTCGTGTTCGAAGGCCGCGACGGCGCCGGGAAGGGCGGCGTCATCAAGGCGATCACGCAGCGGGTCAGCCCGCGCGTGTTTCGCGTCGTGGCGTTGCCGGCGCCGAGCGATCGCGAGAAGAGCCAGATGTATGTGCAGCGCTACCTGCCTCACTTCCCGGCTGCCGGCGAAATCGTGATCTTTGATCGCAGCTGGTACAACCGCGCGGGGGTCGAGCGGGTGATGGGTTTTTGCTCCGAGGAGCAGGTGAAGAAGTTCCTGCAGACCGTGCCCCTGGTGGAGAAAGCCATGGTCGAATCCGGCATCCTTTTGCTCAAGTACTGGCTGGAGGTGAGCCCCGAGGAGCAAACCCGCCGGCTGGAGGCACGCATTCACGACGGGCGCAAGGTCTGGAAGCTCTCGCCGATGGATCTCAAGTCCTACAGCCGCTGGTACGACTACTCCCAGGCGCGCGACGAGATGTTCAAGGCCACCGACAGCGGGTTTGCGCCCTGGTACGTTGCCAACTCGGATAACAAGAAGCGGGCTCGCCTGAACATCATCACCCACTTGCTCAGCAACATTGCATACAAGCAGGCGCCAATGGAAAAGATCAAGCTGCCCGAGCGGCAAAAACCGGGAGGCTACCGCGATGCGAAATATCCGTTCAAATTCGTGGAGGAGAAGTATTGATGCCGGTACCTGAGGGCCAAGTCGCAAGCCGCTCTCTGGTTGGTGACCCACGCGGACCAAACGATCGGCCTGCGCGTGATAGCATCACAACGATGGCAGACGGCAGCAGGAGCATATCCGTGCAAGGAAACGCATGAACACCCAAGCCAGTCCGGCTCGCATCGCTGCGGCGAAAGCGTTGCTGATGGCTCTCGTGGCTGCTGTCCTTTGGGGCGGGGCGCCGGCTCGCGGGGGCGACAGCGCCGCGTATTACCCCGGCAAGTTCGTGTGGTTCGATCTGGTAACCGACGATCTCCCCGCAACCCGTCAGTTCTACGGCACGGTCTTCGGCTGGCAGTTCCGCACCGTGGGCAAGCCCCCGGCGGCGTACACGCTCATAGAGAATACGGGCGAGAGCATCGGCGGCATGTTCTATCGCGCCCGCCCCGCGGGCGCTTCGAGCAGTGCCCGCTGGCTGTCGCTGATCTCGGTGCCGGATCCGGCCCAGAGCGTTCGTTACGCGGAGCAGCACGGCGGCGCGGTGATCGTCCCGCCCGCGACGATCGCGGGCCGCGGCACGCACGCGCTGCTCCGGGACCCGCAGGGTGCCGTGTTCGGCGTGTTCAAGTGTCAGTCCGGCGATCCGCCCGACACGCCAGTCGCGAGCGGCGACTTCTTCTGGGTGGATCTGCTGACACCGGACCCGGCGAAAGCAACTGATTTCTACGTTGGCCTGGTCGGATACGAAGCGCACGACAGCGAGGTGAACGCGAACGTGAAGCGCGTGTCGCTTTCTTCGGAAGGGTATGCGCGAGCCGGCATCGTGCCTCTGCCCCCGGCAGTCAAGCAACCGGGGTGGTTGCCTTATGTCCTGGTGGACGACGTTGCCGGCACGCTCAAAAAGGCGATCGCTGCCGGTGGCCGCGCTTTGCTGCAACCGCGCGCGGACCTGCTCGACGGCAACCTCGCGATCATCGCCGACCCGCGAGGTGGCGTGCTGGGCATCGTGAACTGGCCCGCCGCGAGTAACGAGAGCACCGGGAGCGCGAAATGAGCCGGCCGGCTGCCGCTCTGGTTTTCGCGCGTGATGCGTTCTACCGGGCGCTGCTGCTCGGCGTCGTGTTTCTGGCCGGTTGCGCGTCCGGGGGGTCGGGACAAGTGAGCGGTTCGGTGTACGCGGGTGTGGGCTACAACGACCCGTGGTATTGGGGCCCATGTTGCTACGACAACCCGTCGGTGATCGTCGGTCCGCCGCCGGGGCGTCCGTCCGATGGCGGGCCGGGGGCGCGGCCTGAGCAACCCATCGCCAAACCCTCACCATCGCCGCGACCCACGCCGATGCCGCGTGCGGCCGCGGGCGGGCGGCGTCGCTGATAGACCACTGCGCAGCTCGCAGACCGTAGCATCCCATCCCTCGGCTGCGCCAATATCGGCCCCAAGAGCCGCGCATCGTCGGCAAAGATGAGCGACGCGTTGGGATCCGCGGTCGGTCGACCGCCGGACGCCTACGGGTAGTAGCGCCAATCGAAGACCATGCGAAGGCCGACGGAATAGACGGTGCTAAGATCGACGTTCGGAGCGCCTGCCGGGCTGACGACGTTCGCCGAGTTCGGCACGTCGGCACCGGCGAAGAGTTGAAACACCAGGCTCGAGCTCTGGTTGCTGGCAAACGAGCGGTAAGGCCGGTACTCGATGATCGGCAAATCGTAAAAAATCGACTTGTAGTCCACCACCCGGACAGGGCCGCCCGGAGTAGCGCTGGGCGCGATAACGCGATCGTCGCCGCTGAGCCCGTAGAAGGTGACGCCCAGCTCGCGGCCGAGCACGAACTGAAAGCGTCCTATGCTGGTCGCCCAGCCCGACTGCCAGGGGATCAAACCTCCGTTGCCCGCGGTGACCGCCATGCCCGCGTACGTCTCGGGCGAGAACAGGTAGATCGGGGAGAGGAAAATGAGGTCTCCCGGTATCAGGTAGAAGGGCATGCGCAACCGCGTGGCCACACCGGTGCGCGAAGGAATTGCGGCAGTGAGATTTCCCCCTGCCGCGGTCGCGTTGCTGATCGAGTTCGTCGACGAGCTGTCGCCGCGCACCCCGATCGAGAAGAATACGAGGCCGTCACCCGAGTCGCCCAGCACACCCTCGAGACCCAGGCCAAATCGAGCGTCGAGCTCGACTCCGCCCACGAAGCCGGTGCCGGTCGACGGGGTAAATCCGCCGTCTATCGCCCGCCCGTCGATTACGCCGGCCAGGCCCACGAACGGCCCCACCTCGCTGCGAAACCGCGGCATGGCCCCAAGCCCGGGGCCGAGGCTCGGTACGGGCGTCGGCCTCAGGACTTCGCCCATCGCGGCCAGATAGGGACGCCGATATTCCTCCGGCGCCTGCGTGAAGTCGGGCCGCGGCACCAGCACCTTGTTCTTGCACACATCGAACGCGTCGGGTTGGCCCGGCGCCGCGGGGGTGTGCGGCAGCCCGCCGGCCCGCGAGGGGGCTGCGGCGTCGAGCAGCTGGTCGAGGCTTGTACGCACAGCCGTGGAGGCGCGCTCCGCGTCCTCCGGGCGCATGTTGGCATCCCCCATCAACACGATCGAGTCGCCACCCTGCCACAGGAAGACCTCGAGCCCGGCCTTGTTGTAGTAGTCGTGCGTGCCCTGGCGCTGGGCGGAATCGCCCCAGGTCCCTGCCACGTGGCCCGACGCGTAGACGTCTTCGAGGAAGTGAAGCGCAAAGGCTTCATCGAACAGCATGGCCCGCGCAAGCGCCTGGCGCACCTGCGGGGCGAGCTGCTCGTTGGCGAGCCGGGTAGCCTTCTGCAGGGCGCTCAAGTGATACCACTCGTAGACCCCCAGTGCGTTGATGTCGGAGCCTATCTTCAGCGTGAGCTGGGCGTACTCCAGCCGCGACATCGCCGTGCGCGGGCGGGCGAGCAGGAAGTGGGCATTGCTCGAGCCGGCGCGGGTCGCATATTTGGGATCGGCTTGCTGCAGCCGGTTATCTGCAGTGCGCAGCGCATTGATCCGTGCCGCGCGGGCACCCTCCGCCTCAATGCGGCGCTGGAAGTCCGCTAT
>NZ_JAEMQB010000041.1:0-7043 GCF_022759015.1 Tibeticola sp.
ATTGCGCAGCCTTACCGCCGCCCACCCAACAGCGCCCAAAGGCCGATGGCGCCGAAGGTGGCGGTGCCGATGCCGCCGAGGGCGAAATCGCCGAACTTGAGGGTGAAGTCACCGGTTCCGAGCACCAGCGTCACGGCCGCGACGATGAGGTTGCGGTTGTCCGAGAAGTCCACCCGGTTGTCGACCCAGATCTTGGCGCCGGCCACCGCAATGAGGCCGAACACCACGATCGAGACACCCCCCATCACCGGCAGCGGAATGGCCTGGATCAGCGCGCCGAACTTCGGTGAAAAACCCAACAGCACGGCGATGAGCGCCGCGACGAGGAACACCGCGGTGGAATAGATCTTGGTCGCGGCCATGACGCCGATGTTTTCCGCATAGGTGGTCACGCCCGTGCCGCCGACCGCGCCCGAGACCATGGTGGCGATGCCGTCGCCCATGAAGGCGCGGCCCATGTAGGGGTCGAGGTTCTTGCCGGTCATGGCGGTCACGGCCTTGAGGTGGCCGAGGTTTTCGGCGACGAGAATGATCGCCACCGGCGCGATCAGCAGCATCGCCGGGCCGCTGAACACCGGCGCGGCGAACTGCGGAGCGCCGAACCAGGCCGCGTTGGCAATGCCCGAGAGGTCCAGCGGCTTGCCCAGCCCCAGGCCGTTGGTGAGCACCGCGTAAAGGATGCTCGCCACGATCAAGCCCACCAAAATCAACAGCCGCTGCACCATGCCGCGCGTGCGCACCGCCACCAACCCCACGCAGACGAAGGTCAGCGCCTGCATCCAGCTGTCGAAGTTCGACGCCGCCATGTTCTTCACCGGGATCCCCGCGAGGTTCAGGCCGATGACGGCCACCACCGCGCCCGTCACCACGGGCGGCATGAGCCGCTCGATCCAGCCCGTGCCGATGGCCTGGACCAGCGCGCCGATGAGGGTGTAGAGCGCGCCGCAGGCGATGATGCCGCCGAGCGCCACCGCGATGTTGGCGTTGGGCCCCTTGCCCGCGTAGCCGGTGGCGGCGATCACCACGCCGATGAAGGCAAAGCTCGAGCCGAGGTAACTCGGCACCTTGCCACCGGTGAGCACGAAGAAGATCAGCGTGCCGATGCCGCTCATCAAAATGGCGACGTTGGGGTCGAAGCCCATGAGGATGGGCGCGAGCACGGTGGCGCCGAACATGGCCACCACATGCTGCAGCCCCATCACGGTGGTCTGCGGCCACGGCAGGCGCTCATCCGGGCCGATGACGCCGCCGGTGGCAAGCACCTCGGGGCTTTTTTCTTTCCAGTCGAACAGGGGCATTTTCTTCTCCGAGTAATTGAACCGGCGCGATCGTAGTGGCAAAGCCGCTGCTGTCCATCGTGCAGCGCAACAAAAAAGGCAGGGCACCGCGCAGCCCTGCTACGCTTGCGCCCCATGGACACACGCATGAAGTGGGGCTTGGGCGCGGCAGCGGTGCTCGTGGTGCTGGCCGCGGTGGCGCTGGGGACCACGCGCGGCGTGCCGGTGCGCACGGTGGCGGTGACGCGCGGCGCGATTGCGCAGTCGGTCGTGGCCACGGGCCGGGTCGAAGCGAGCGCGCGCATCGACCTGGGCTCGGAAGTGACGGCCACGGTGCGCGAGGTGCGGGTGCGCGAAGGCGACCGCGTGCGCGCGGGGCAAGTCCTCGTGCGGCTCTCCGATGACGAGGCCCGCGCGGCGCTGGCGCAGGCCGAAGCGGCGCTGCTCGAGGCGCGGGAGCGCGCGCGCGAGCAAAGCGGCGTGACGGCGCCGGTGAGCGCGCAGGCGCTCGCGCAGGCCGAGGCGAACCTGAAAACCGCCGAGCGCGAGGCTGAGCGCGCCCGCGCTTTGGTCGCGCAGGGCTTTTTCTCACCGCAAAAGGCCGATGAAGCCGAACGTGCGCTGGCCAACGCCCGCAGCGCCTTGGAAGCCGCGCGGGTGCAAGCGCGCGCCAACGCACCGGGCGAGGTGGGCGCGCGGCTGGTCCGCACCCGCGTGGAACAGGCCGAATCGGCACTGGCCGCTGCGCGCGCGCGCCTCGCGCGGCTCAACCTCGCCAGCCCCGTCGACGCGATGGTGCTCACGCGCAATGTCGAGCCGGGCTCGATGGCGCAGCCGGGCCGTGCGCTGCTGGGCCTGGCCGCCGAGGGTCCACTGCGCATCGACGCGGCGATCGACGAGAAAAACCTGCGGCTCGTCTCGGTCGGCATGGCCGCGCAGGCGGTGGCGGACGCCTACCCCGGGCACAGCTTTGCGGCCACCGTGTCATGGATCGCGCCGGCGGTCGATGCGCAGCGCGGCACCGTGCCCGTGCGGCTCGCGGTGCCGCAGCCGCCCGGCTATTTGCGACCGGACATGACGGTGTCGGTCGAGATCCTGGGCGGCGAGAAGAAAGATGCGCTGGTGCTCTCGGCGGCGGCCGTGCGCGACGCCGACCGCGAGGCACCGTGGGTGCTGGTCGTGCAGGAAGGCCGGGCTGCACGCGTGCCGGTCAAGCTCGGCCTGCGCGGGATTGGTGCGGTGGAAATCACCGAGGGGCTGGCCGAGGGCGCGCGCGTGATCCCGCAGACCGAAAAAGCCGCGCCGGGCGACCGCGTGCGCGAAGTCGCCCGCAGTGACGCCCAGCGGCCCATGGACGTGCCGCAGGGCATGATTTCGCGCTGAAACGCCGAGCACCCTCCGCCTTGCCGACCACCGCCATGGCCCCCGCCCGCACCCGTCCCGCGTTGAGCCCTTGGGCACGTCGCCTGCCGTTCGAGGCGCTGGTGGCGCTGCGCTTTCTGCGCGAGGGGCGCATGCAAAGCGCCTTGATCCTGGCGGGCGTGACCGGGGGTGTGGCGGTCATCATCTTTCTGACCCAGCTCATCAACCAGCTGCAAGATTCGATCATCGACCGGGTGCTGGGCTCGCAAGCGCATGTGGTGATCCGTCCGCTCGAAGAGACGACCCAGCGCGTGCTGCAAGCGGACGCGCAGCGCGCCATTGCCGCCATCGTGCAGCCGCGCGAGCAGCGGCTGCGCTCGGTGGATCAGTGGGAGCGCATCGCGCAGCTCGCGGCGGCGCACCCGGGGGTGCTGGCCGTCTCGCCCGTCGTCAGCGGTCCGGCGTTTGCGCTGCGCGGCAACTCGAACAAGAGCGTGGCGCTCATCGGCATGGTGCCCGACGCGTACCGGCGCGTGGTGCGCATGGACGACAAGATGGTGCGCGGGCGTTTCGAAGTCAGCGGCACGGAAACGCTGATCGGCACCGAACTCGCGGCCGACCTCGGCGTGACCGTGGGCGACAAGATCCGTGTGACGACGGCCAACGGGCGCAGCGAGACGCTCACCATCACCGGCCTGTTCGACATGGGCAACCGCGACCTCAACCGGCGCTGGGTGTTCGTGCCGCTCAAGCTCGCGCAGACGCTGCTCGACCTCTCGGGCGGGGTCTCGAACCTCGACCTCACCGTGCGTGACCTCTTCGGTGCCGACGCGGTCGCCGATGCGCTGCGCGCGCAAACCGGGCTGACGGTCGAGAGCTGGATGCAGAACAACGCCGGCCTGCTCACGGCGCTGTCGAATCAATCGGTGTCGAACAACCTGATTCGCAGCTTCGTCGTCATCATCGTCGCGCTGGGCATCTCCAGCGTGCTGGTGGTGAGCGTGGTGCAAAAGCAGCGCGAGATCGGCATCCTGCGCGCCATGGGCGCGGGGCGGCGGCAGATCATGGCGGTGTTTCTGCTGCAGGGCGGTATCGTCGGGCTGGTCGGATCGGCGCTGGGTTCGGGCCTGGCTTACACGCTGCTGGTGGTGTTCTCGCGCGTGTTCAAGAACCCGGGTGACGGCGGGCCGCTGTTCAGCGCCGAACTCGACCCGCGGCTGGTGGTGCTGGCTTCGCTGGTGGCGTGTGGGGTGGGCCTGCTCGCGGCCTGGATTCCCGCCCGGCGGGCCGCACGCATGGACCCGGTGCAGGCGATCCGCACATGAGCACAGCCCTGGCCACGAACCCTGCGCGCGAAGGCGCGGTGCTGCAGCTCGACGGCGTGCGCAAGAGCTACAACGTCGGCACGCCGGTTGAGACCGAGGTGCTGCACGGCATCGACCTGAGCCTCTCCGCGCACGAGTTCGTGGCGCTGACTGGGCCCTCGGGCTCGGGCAAGAGCACCTTGCTCAACCTCATCGGTCTGCTCGAGCGACCGAGCGCCGGGCGGCTCGTGATCGACGGGCACGACACCGCTGCGCTCGACGATGCGGCACTCACCGCGCTGCGCGGCCACACGATCGGCTTCGTGTTCCAGTACCACCATCTGCTGCCCGCGTTCACGGCGCTCGAGAACGTGTTGCTGCCGTCCATCATCACGCATGGCGTGGCCACGCCCGAGGCCGAGGCCCGCGCGGCCGAGCTGCTCACGCGCGTGGGGCTGGGCGCCGCGATGGCCAAGCGGCCGGGCGAGCTCTCGGGGGGCATGCAGCAGCGCGTGGCGATCGCGCGGGCGCTGTCCTTGCGGCCCCGGCTCATCCTCGCCGACGAGCCCACGGGCAACCTCGACACCGCCAGCGCCGACGCGGTGTTCGAACTGCTGCGCGCCTTCAACCGCGACCACGGCAGCGCCTGTTTGATCGTCACCCACGATCCGCGGCTGGCCGCACGCTGCGACCGCATCATCGAACTCGTGGACGGCCGCATCGTCGGCGAAGCCGAGCGGCGCCCCAACCCCATCACCCCCGGCAGCCTGCTCACCCCACCCACGGTGCCCCACTGACATGAGTTACCCCACACAACCCGTCGCGCGCATCGCCGTCATCGCCGGCGACGGCATCGGCCGTGAAGTCATGCCCGAAGGCTTGCGCGTGCTCGAAGCCGCCGCGCGGCGCTGGGCGCTGCCGCTGGAATTTCACGCCTTCGACTGGGCGCACTGCGACTACTACCTGGCGCACGGGCAGATGATGCCGAGCGACTGGAAGGCGCAGCTCACGGGTATGGACGCGATTTATTTCGGCGCCGTCGGTTGGCCCGCCACCGTGCCCGACCATGTGTCGCTCTGGGGTTCGCTCTTGAAGTTCCGCCGCGAGTTCGACCAGTACATCAACCTGCGCCCCGCGCGTCTGTTCGACGGCGTGCCCTGTCCGCTGGCCGGACGCAAGGCCGGCGACATCGACATGCTGATCGTGCGCGAGAACACCGAGGGCGAGTATTCGAGCGTGGGCGGCGTGATGTTCGAGGGCACCGAGCGCGAGTTCGTGGTGCAGGAGTCGGTGTTCACGCGCACCGGCAGCGAGCGGCTGCTGAACTTCGCCTTCGCGCTCGCGCGCAGCCGGCCGCGCAAGACGCTCACGCTCGCCACCAAGAGCAACGGCATTTCGATCTCGATGCCCTGGTGGGACGCGCGCTGCGCCGAAGCCGCGGCGCGCTACCCCGACGTTGCCTGGGACAAGCAGCACATCGACATCCTGTGCGCGCGCTTCGTGCTGCAGCCCGAGCGCTTCGACGTGGTGGCCGCGACCAACCTTTTTGGCGACATCCTCTCCGACCTGGGTCCGGCGTGCTGCGGCACCATCGGCATCGCGCCCTCGGCCAACCTCAACCCCGAGCGGCGCTGGCCGAGCCTGTTCGAGCCGGTGCACGGCTCCGCGCCCGACATCGCGGGCCGCGGCATCGCCAACCCGATCGCGATGATCTGGTCGGGCGCGCTGATGCTCGACTTCCTTGGCGGCCGCAGCAGCTGCGACGCGCGCTGGCGCGCCGCGCACGACGGCATCGTGCGCGCCATCGAAACCGTGCTGCGCGACGGCCCGCGCACACCGGATCTGGGCGGCACGGCGCGCACGGCCGAACTCGGTGCAGCCGTCGCCGAGGCCACGGCGTCGAGCTGAGGGCACCTCAGGCCGGTCCTGGGGCAACGCGCTCGCCGAAGGCTATGACCTGGTGCGCCACGGCCGCCACCTCACGCACCGCTGCCCGCGCGGGCACGGGCGGGCAGCGAGCTTCTCCGCGTTCATGGTCGAGAAGGGCTTTGCGCGCCACCTCACGCGGCCCGAGATCGAGGACGGCGCGCAGCGCGTCGGCATCATCCGCTGTGCGAGCTGCGGCGCGCCGTCGGACGCCGCCGCCGGTGCCGACCTCTGGGCCGCAGGGCTCGAAATGGTCTGGCGCTTGCTGACGCGCTGAGCCACCCCAGCGTCGCCCACGCGACGGCGGCTCGGGCCAGCCCCGGTGCACAGCGGGACGCAGCTGCGCTATCGTTTTCCCCGCGCTGCTTCGGCCCCCTTGCCCCCCTGCCCCCGCTTGCCCGCATCCGCCATGTCCGCTGCCCTCACCCCGTCGAGCCCACCGCCCTATGTGCCGCAGATTCGTCTCTACCAGCAGTGGCTGGCGCGCGAACGCGGCCTGGCTTTTGCCGACTACCACGCGCTGTGGCGCTGGTCCACCACCGAGCTCGACGCTTTTTGGCAGAGCATCTGGGATTACTTCGATCTTCAGTCGCCCACGCCCCACCACGCGGTGCTGGCCCGGAACGTGATGCCCGGCGCGGTGTGGTTTCCGGGCGCGCAGGTCAACTATGTGCAGCAGGTGTTCCGCCATGTCGCGCCCGCGCATGCCGCGGGTCTGCCGGCCGTCGTCGCGCGCAATGAGCGCGGCCGGCACACGGAACTCTCCTGGCCCGAGCTGCGCCGTCAGGTCGCCTCGCTCGCGCTGGCCCTGCGCGAGGCGGGCGTGCAGCGCGGCGACCGCGTGGCCGCGTATTTGCCCAACGTGCCCGAGGCCATGGTGGCTTTTCTCGCCTGCGCGGCGATCGGCGCGGTCTGGAGCATCTGCGCGCCCGACATGGGCACGGCCGCGGTGCTCGACCGCTTCCGCCAGATCGAGCCGGTACTGCTGATCGGCTGCGACGGCGTGAGCTACGGCGGCCGCGACCACGACCGCCTCGGCGTGATCGCCGAGCTGCGCGCCGCCCTGCCCAGCGTGCGCCGGGTGCTGCTTTGGGTCAACCTCGGGACGAGCCAGAGCGCTCCTGATTTTGGAGTGCCCTGTGATGATTTCACGCGGGCAACCGGCCGAAACAAT
>NZ_JAEMQB010000162.1:0-17579 GCF_022759015.1 Tibeticola sp.
CATCCTCAGTCTCCGTTGACCCGCTTGGCGCGGGAGAGGTCGACCCCGAGCTGCTTGAGCTTGCGATACAGGTGCGTGCGTTCGAGGCCGGTTTTTTCAGCCACCCGGGTCATGGACCCGCCCTCGCGGGCGAGATGGAACTCAAAGTAGGCTTTCTCGAAAGCGTCGCGGGCGTCGCGCAAGGGTCGATCCAGGTCGAAGGTTTGGCGTTGGGCGGGGCCGAGGTCTTCGGCGTTGGCGAGCCTCTGTCCTCCGGTCATCGCCTCTTGGACGGAAAGGTCGGCGCCCGAACGGGCCGTCGAAGCAGCGAAGGGTTCGCGCTCGGTCTTCTTGGTGGCCAGCGGCGTGCGGTGCGTCAAGCCTTGCTCAACCGCTTTCAGCAATTTTTGAAGGGTGATGGGCTTTTCAAGGAAAGCGAGCGCCCCGATGCGCGTGGCCTCGACCGCGGTTTCGATCGTGGCGTGGCCACTCATCATGATGACCGGCATGTCGAGCATGCTTTGGGCCGCCCACTCTTTGAGCAAGGTCACGCCGTCGGTATCGGGCATCCAGATGTCGAGCAGCACGAGGTCGGGGCGGTAGCGTAGCCGCGCCTCACGCGCCTGGGCGGCGTTTTCGGCCAACTCGACGGCGTGGCCCTCGTCGTTGAGGATTTCCGAAAGCAAATCCCGAATCCCGAGCTCGTCGTCGACCACCAAAATGTTTGCCATGTCTCGTCTGTGTGTGGGGCGCGCTCAAGGGTCTGGATCAGCCCTTGCCTCCCGCGTCGAGGGGGAATGATAGCGACACCTGCGCGCCCTCGACGCGACCGTCGGAGCTGCGGTTGGAGAGGTCGACACGTGCGCGGTGTTCGTCGGCAATTTTCTTGACCACCGCAAGCCCAAGCCCCGTGCCCTTGGGCTTGGTCGTGACGTAGGGCTCGAACGCGCGCTTGAGGGTCGATTCGGAAAAACCGCAACCGGTGTCGGCGACCGTGAGGCGCACGCGCCCTGCAGCCGCAATCCACTGGGTGCGGATCTCGATGCCGCCGGGTTCCCCGCCGCTTTGCCGCGCCGCATCGCAGGCATCCTGCGCGTTTTGAATCAGGTTGTGCAGGACTTGGCGCAACTGCTGGGCATCCCCGACGATCGGTGGACATTGCGGGTCGAGCCGAACGGAAATGCGACGGTGCGGCTGAGACGGGTCGTTTTCATACATCTGCAAGACCTCGTGGACGAGCGCATTGAGGTCGAGCGGCTTGAGGTCTGCCGTGGGGAGGCGCGCATAGTCGCGAAATTCGTTGACCAAGCGCTTCATGGCATCGACCTGATCGACGATGGTCTTGACGGACTTGACCAACACGGCGCGGTCGGCGGGATCGAGCTTCTCGGCCAGCTTGCGCTCGAGGCGCTCAGCCGACAGTTGGATGGGGGTCAAGGGGTTCTTGATTTCATGCGCGAGGCGGCGCGCCACCTCGCCCCAGGCACGGGCACGCTGCGCCGAGACGATTTCGGAGATGTCATCGAAAACCAGCAGGCGGTTTCCATCGGGCAGCAAGGCCCCGCGCACCACCAGCGTGACGGACTGTTCATCCTGCCCGTGGCCGGTGGTGTGGAGCTCATAGGTCTGTTGCCAATGGTCCAAACCGTGGGTCTCGCGCTCGCCTTCGAAGGCATCGAATTGCGCCGCGACCCAACGACCGAGCGCCTCGAGCCCGGGAATCTCGGCAAGCGCCGAGCCCCGGTGCGCCGAGACATCGAGCCGCAGGATGCGATCCGCGCCCGGGTTGCTCGAGCGAACGCGGCCTTGGCGGTCGAGCACGATGACGCCAGCCGTGAGGTTGTCGAGGATGGTCTGCAGGCTGGCCCGTGCGGCTTCGAGCGCGCCGAGATGGGTTTCCGCTGCGGTTCGCGCCTCCGCGAGCTGTTCGGTCATCGTCGCAAACGAGCGGGTGAGGCCGCCGAGTTCATCCTTGCCGGGCATCGCGGTGATGGGCGTGAGGTCGCCCGCCGCCACGCGTCGCATGCCATCGGCCAGAAAGATCAGCGGGCGCACGAGTTGGTTGCCGAGCAAGACCGCCAACAAGACCGCGCCAAAGAGCGCCAGGAACAGCGTGAGGGTCAAGGTGCCGATGTACATGCGCCGCAGGCCCTCGCGTCCCAGGGCGCGTTCCTGATACTCCCGGTAGGCTTCCTGGACCGCGAGCGCATTGGCGACGAGCGAAGGCGGCAACACCTGGGTGACCTGCAGATAACGCGGCTCGGCTGTCAGGCCGAAGCTCTGCGGTACCACGACGGCAAGCGCGCGGATCCGAGCCTGCGCCGGAGACGCCTGAGCGGCGGTGGCCTCATCGAAGCCCTCTACCTGCGTGACGACCCGCTGGCTGCGTGCCAGACGCAATTGCTGCGTGGTCGGCCGCTCGGGCCTCAGCTCATAGCGCGACTGACCGGAGCTGGCGATGAGCTGCCCCGACGCACTCCAAAGCACGACGTCGCTGACCTCGAGCTGCTCGCGCAGCCGCTCCAGCGCGAGCGCTGCCGCCGTGTCACTCAAAGGCGCCAGTTGGGCCGCCGCAGCGCGGGTTTTGCTTGCCAGGTCCTGGCTGAGCGCGTCGAGGGTCGCGCGGCCAAGGTTCAAGCCGGCTTCGAGCGCGCCCTCGACTTTGATGTCGAACCAGCTCTCGATCGAGCGCGAGACGAACTGGTAGGAGACGACGTAGATCAGCATGCCCGGGAAGAATCCGACGAGCGCGAAGATCGTCGCGAGCTTGACCAGCAAGCGGCTGCCGAATTTGCCCTGGCGCAGGCGCCGCCAAAGACGCAGGGCGGCCCACAGCACGAAAGCGGCCAAAAACCCGGCGACGACGATGTTGAGGACGAACAGGCGCAGGTAATTGCGCTCGTACAGTTCACGGTTGTTCGTGGCCTGTGCTAGCAGAAAGAGGAGCACCAGCCCGATCCCAACCACCATCACGGCGGCGACGAGCAAAGCCCACCGGGCGCGCGCGGAAGCCTCGGCAGGCGACCCTGGACCGGCGCCTGCGTGGCTCATCGAGCGTCCTCCGGCAACCGCTCGCTGCGGGTCACGGCCAAGCTCCAGTCTGACTGTCCGGCAGTTCCGATTTGAAAGGGCCGGGGAAGCTGCGAGACGTCGAGCGCAAAGCGGAATTCGACCCCGTAGCGCGCCCCGGGCTCGATCATGCCCGCATCGGCAATGCGCCAGCGTGAGAAGCGGCCGATGGCGGACAGCGCTTCTTCGAGCGTCTCATGGTTTTGCGCGAGACTCACACCGAGCACGGCGCTGGTCATCGGCTCCGCAGCCATGTTGATGCGCCAACGACGCGTCAAGGGCTGAAACGCCAGCCGCAGGTAGCGCCGCACCGACGCGACCTTGCTGTCGTACCAATACCAGCGCTCGCGCCGCAAATCCGCCTCGGCGACGAAATACAGAGGCACCCCGCGACGCGCCGCATCCTCCACCGCCGCCGGCAGCCGAAGCTCAACCTGGGCGCTCAAAAACACGCCTTGATCCGAACGCTCGAGCTGAAACTGGCTGATGTGCAGCGGCGGCGCATCGGCCCATGCCGCTGCAGCCACCAGCAACTGGCCGATCGTAAGGACGACGAGACTCAGGCAGCACTGAATCAGGCACGGGGAAGCGCGGCGTACCCGGAACGGGTTAACGCTTCTGCAAGCGCGCGTAAAAGAATCCATCATGCTCACCCACGGCATTGTCTGGCAGTCCGGGGTTCTTGCGGTCGGCAATCGGCAGCAAATGCCCCGGCGCGGGGAGCTCGAACGCGTCGGTGTGGCGCGCAAGAAACGCTTCGATCTGGTCACTGCCCTCGGCGCGAAAAATCGAGCAGGTGCAATAGAGCAGGACGCCGCCGGGCTGCAGCAGCGGCCAGAGCGCCTCGAGCAGTTCGGCTTGAGTCTGCACGAGCGCATCCACATCCTCGGCGCGGCGCAGCCACCGCACATCGGGATGTCGCCGCACGATCCCCGAGGCGGTGCAGGGAGCATCGAGCAAGATGCCTTCGAAGCGGCGGCCGTCCCACCAGAGCGCGGGCTGACGCGCGTCGGCCGCGCGGATCTCCGCATCGAGCCCGAGGCGGTGGAGGTTTTCCCGGATCCGCACACAGCGCGCAGGGTCGACGTCGAGCGCGGTGACCTCGACATCGGCCGATTCGAGCAAATGCGCCGTTTTGCCGCCCGGCGCGGCGCAGGCATCGAGGATGCGGGCATGGGCCGCGCGCTCCCCCAAGGCATCGAGCAGCAAAGGCGCAGCCTGTTGCGCGCCCGCGTCCTGCACCGAGACCCAACCTTGGGCAAATCCCGGCAGTTGGCTCACCGGAACCGAACGCTCGAGCGCCAGACCCACGGGCCCAACGCGCCGAGCCGAAAGCCCCTGCGCCGCCAGACGCTCTCGATAAGACTCCGGGTCGATGCGCCGCCGATGGACGCGCAGACACAGCGGGGCCGCCTGCTGGTCGGCCTGAAGGATCGCCTCCCAGTGCTCGGGGTGATCGCGCTGCAGGCGCTCGATCCACCAACGCGGATGGTTGTAGCGGGCCTCGGGGTCGGCATCGGTTTCTTGAACGAGGCGGTCCCGATCCTGAAGAAACCGGCGCAGACAGGCATTGAGGAAACCCGCTTGGGCGCGCGTCTGCGCGCGGCCCTTGGCGGCCTCGACGGCTTGATCGACGAGCACATAGGGCTTGTAGGCCCGATCGCCCTCCTCGGTCAGCAGCGCCAGCGCCGTGAGCAACAACGCGTCTACCGGCGGTGGCGGCGCGCGCCGTGCCAGACGCCGACGCAGCGCCATCGCCCGCCCCAAGTGCCGCATGACCGCGAAGGCCAAAGCCTGGGCGCCGGCGCGGTCGGCCGAAGACACGTGATCGAGCGCGGACGTCAGGGAACGGCCGGCACGGACTTCCGCCACCAGCGACGAGACGATTTGCAATTGGTGGCTCAGCGCCGGGGCCTCGGCCGTCCGGGGCTTCGCTGGGAGACGTTCCACGACGCACTTTCCAATAAAAAGCGCCCAGCGCCGGGATGATTCCCCGCCTGGGCGCTATGGTTTCAGGAGTCGATCAGCGGTCCGTGTCGACGTCCATGGCTCCGTTGCCCGCCGCAGCCTGCGCTTCGGCCAAGCTCTCGGCCTCGGCTTCGGCGATGGCCCGGCGCTCTTCCTCGTCCATCTGCTCGCGAACCTTGCGGGCCTGGTGATAGGCCAAACCCGTACCGGCCGGAATCAGACGACCGACGATCACGTTCTCCTTGAGTCCGCGCAGCTCGTCGCGCTTGCCCATGATGGCCGCCTCGGTGAGCACGCGCGTCGTTTCCTGGAACGAGGCCGCAGAGATGAAGGAATCGGTCGACAACGAGGCCTTGGTGATACCCAGCAGGATGTTGCTGTAGGTGGCCGGGATCTTGCCTTCCTTGCGCAAGGCATCGTTGGTGTCGAGGATTTCGGAGCGCTCGACCTGTTCGCCGGCAATGTAGGTCGAATCGCCCGGATTCTCGACCACGACGCGACGCAGCATCTGGCGCACGATGACTTCGATGTGCTTGTCGTTGATCTTCACACCCTGGAGGCGGTAGACGTCCTGCACCTCGTCGACGATGTAGCGCGCGAGCTCTTCCATGCCGAGCAGGCGCAGGATGTCCTGCGGATCGGCCGGTCCGTCGACGATGCTCTCGCCCTTGTTGACCACCTGCCCCTCGTGGACCAGGATGTTTTTGTCCTTCGGGATGAGCTCTTCCCATTCCTTGCCTTCGGGGTCGGTGATCTTGAGGCGGATCTTGCCCTTGGTCTCCTTGCCGAACGAAACGGTGCCGGTGATCTCCGCGAGGATGCCCTTGTCCTTGGGCGAGCGCGCCTCGAACAGTTCGGCCACGCGCGGCAGACCGCCGGTGATGTCGCGGGTCTTCTGGCCTTCGATCGGGATGCGCGCGAGCACTTCGCCCGGATGCACGGTTTGTCCATCGCGGACCTGGATGAGTGCGCCGACGGGGAACCCGATCGTCACCGAGTGATCGGTATTCGGGATCTTGACCTCGTTGCCCTGCGCATCGAGCAGCTTGACCTGCGGCCGCACGACTTTGCTGGCCTTGCTGGTACCCAGTCGCTTGGGATCGATGACGACCAGGGTCGAAAGGCCCGTGACTTCGTCGACCTGCTTGGCAACCGTAAGGCCTTCCTCGACATTCTCGAACTTCACCGTACCGGCGAATTCCGTGATGATCGGGCGGGTCAGCGGGTCCCAGGTGGCCAGGATCGTGCCGGCCTTCACGGCCTGATCGGGCTTGACGGTGAGGGTCGCGCCGTACGGCACCTTGTGGCGTTCGCGTTCGCGGCCATGCTCATCATGGATCACGATCTCGCCCGAGCGAGCGATGACCACCAGCTCACCCTTGCTGTTGGTGACGTAGCGCATCGTCGCGTTGAAGCCGATGAAACCGTTGGACTTCGCCTCGACGCTCGACGCGATGGCTGCGCGCGACGCGGCACCACCGATGTGGAAGGTCCGCATCGTCAGCTGCGTGCCGGGCTCGCCGATCGACTGTGCGGCAATGACGCCCACGGCCTCGCCGACGTTGATGAGCCCGCCGCGTCCCAGGTCGCGGCCGTAGCACTTCGCGCACAAGCCGTAGCGGGTCTCGCAGGTCAGCGCGGTGCGAACCTTGACTTCGTCGACACCGGCTTCCTCGAGCAGGTCGATGGCGTCTTCATCGAGCATTTCGCCGGCTTTGACCACCACCGCCCGCGTCTGCGGATGGACGATGTCCTCGGCCGCCGTGCGGCCCAGAATGCGCTCGCGCAACGATTCGATCACTTCACCGCCTTCGACGATGGCGCGCATCACCGAGCCGTTCTGCGTGCCGCAGTCTTCCTCGATCACCACGAGATCCTGCGTCACGTCGACGAGACGACGCGTGAGGTAACCCGAGTTCGCCGTCTTCAGCGCCGTATCAGCCAAACCCTTACGCGCGCCGTGCGTCGAGATGAAGTACTGCAGAACGTTGAGGCCTTCGCGGAAGTTGGCGGTAATCGGCGTCTCGATGATCGAGCCATCGGGCTTGGCCATCAGGCCCCGCATACCGGCCAGCTGGCGGATCTGGGCCGCAGAACCGCGCGCCCCCGAGTCGGCCATCATGTAGATCGAGTTGAACGACTCCTGCTCGACCTCATTGCCGTGGCGATCGATGACTTTCTCTTTGGCGAGCTGGGCCATCATCACCTTCGACACCTCGTCGGCAGCCTTGCCCCAGATGTCGACGACCTTGTTGTAACGCTCACCGGCCGTCACGAGACCGGAGACGTATTGCTGCTCGATCTCCTTCACCTCGCGCTCGGCGCGCGCGATGATCTCGGCCTTCTGCGGCGGCACGAGCATGTCGTCGACGCAGATCGAAATGCCGGCCTTGGTCGCTAGACGGAAGCCGTTTTGCAGCAGCTTGTCGGCGAACACCACCGTTTCCTTGAGGCCGCACTTGCGGAACGAGGCATTGATCAGGCGCGAGATTTCCTTTTTCTTCAGCGCCTTGTTGAGGTAGGCAAAGGGAAGACCCTTCGGCAGGATTTCGCTCAGGAGCGCGCGACCCACCGTGGTTTCGACCAATCGGGTCTCGGGCGTGAACGCACCGGTCTCTTTGTCGCGCTGGTATTCGGTCAGGCGTACCGTCACGCGCGAAGTCAGTTCCACCTCGCCGGCGTCCAGTGCCCGCTGGACTTCCCCGACGTCGGCAAACACCATCCCTTCGCCGCGGCCGTTGATGCGCTCGCGGGTCGCGTAGTACAGGCCCAGCACCATGTCCTGCGAGGGGACGATGGAGGGCTCGCCGTTGGCCGGGAACAAGATGTTGTTCGAAGCGAGCATCAACACGCGCGCTTCCATCTGTGCCTCGACCGACAGCGGCACGTGCACGGCCATCTGGTCGCCGTCGAAGTCGGCGTTGAAGGCCGCGCAGACCAGCGGGTGCAGCTGAATCGCCTTACCCTCGATCAAGATCGGCTCGAAGGCCTGGATGCCCAGACGGTGCAAGGTCGGTGCGCGGTTGAGCAGCACCGGATGCTCCTTGATCACCTCTTCCAGAATGTCCCAGACCACGGGGGTGCCGGCTTCCACTTCCTTCTTGGCAGCCTTGATGGTCGTGGCAATGCCCATCTGCTCGAGGCGCGCGAAGATGAAGGGCTTGAACAGTTCGAGCGCCATGAGCTTGGGCAAGCCACACTGGTGCAGCTTGAGCGTCGGGCCCACGGTAATGACCGAGCGGCCGGAGTAGTCGACGCGCTTACCCAACAGGTTTTGGCGGAAACGACCACCCTTGCCCTTGATCATGTCGGCGAGCGACTTCAGCGCCCGCTTGTTCGCGCCGGTCATGGCCTTGCCGCGACGGCCGTTGTCGAGCAGGCTGTCGACGGCCTCCTGCAACATGCGCTTTTCGTTGCGCGCGATGATCTCGGGCGCTTTGAGCTCGAGCAGCCGCTTCAAGCGGCTGTTGCGGTTGATGACGCGCCGGTACAGGTCGTTGAGGTCGGAGGTCGCAAAGCGACCGCCGTCGAGCGGAACGAGCGGGCGCAGATCCGGCGGCAGCACCGGCAGCACTTCAAGCACCATCCACTCGGGCTTGATGCCCGACTTCTTGAACGCTTCGAGCAGCTTGAGCCGCTTGGCGTTTTTCTTGACCTTGACCTCGGAGCCCGTCAGGTCACCGCGCAGGCGCTCGATCTCGGCCTCGATGTCGATGCCTTGGAGCAAGTCCTTGATGCCTTCGGCGCCCATCTTGGCTTCGAATTCATCGCCGAACTCGCGGCGCTTGGCCTCGTATTCGTCCTCGGTCATGATGCTGAACTTCTTCAGCGGCGTCATGCCGGGGTCGGTCACCACATAGGCTTCGAAGTACAGCACGCGTTCGATGTCGCGCAGCGTCATGTCGAGCACGAGGCCCAGGCGCGACGGCAGCGACTTCAGGAACCAGATGTGGGCACAGGGCGCAGCCAGGTCGATGTGACCCATGCGCTCGCGGCGCACCTTGGTCTGGGTGACTTCGACGCCGCACTTTTCGCAGATCACGCCGCGGTGCTTGAGACGCTTGTATTTGCCGCACAAGCACTCGTAGTCCTTGATCGGGCCGAAGATCTTGGCGCAGAACAGGCCGTCACGCTCCGGTTTGAACGTGCGGTAGTTGATGGTCTCGGGCTTTTTCACTTCACCGAACGACCACGAGCGGATCTTTTCGGGTGAAGCCAAACCGATGCGGATGGCATCGAAATGCTCGTCGGGGGTGAACTGCTTGAACAGGTCAAGAATGGATTTCATGTGACTCTTCCTTCTTCGTCAATGGGGGAGGGGGCACGCCGGCAGGGGCCGTGCGTGCCCGCCGGGGTCTCAGGACCGTTCGAGTTCGATATCCAGGCCCAACGAACGAATTTCCTTCACCAGAACATTGAACGACTCGGGCATGCCCGCGCTGATCGAGTGCTCACCCTTGACGATGTTTTCATAGACCTTGGTCCGGCCCTGGACGTCGTCGGATTTGACCGTGAGCATTTCCTGCAGCACGTACGCGGCCCCATAGGCCTCGAGCGCCCACACTTCCATCTCACCGAAGCGCTGACCACCGAATTGGGCCTTGCCGCCCAGCGGCTGCTGCGTCACGAGCGAGTACGGACCGGTCGAGCGGGCGTGCATCTTGTCGTCGACCAGGTGGTGCAGCTTCAGGTAGTGCATATAGCCCACCGTCGTCGGACGCTCGAAGAGGTCTCCCGTGCGCCCGTCGCGCAGCCACGCTTGCGTGCGGCTCGGCGTGAGGCCCTTGGCTTGTGCCACCTCATCCGGATAGGCGAGCATGAGCATCTCGCGGATTTCCGCCTCGGATGCGCCGTCGAACACCGGCGACGCGAAGGGCACGCCCTTGACGAGTTCGGACGCCATCTCGCGCAGTTGTTCGTCGCTGAGTTGGCTCAGGTCTTCTTTGCGACCGGTCTGGTTGTAGACCTTGTCCAGGAAGGCACGCAGTTCCGCCGCGCTGGCTTCGCGCTGCAGCAAATCACCGATGCGCTGGCCCAGGCCCTTGCCCGCCCAGCCCAGATGGACTTCGAGCACCTGCCCGATGTTCATGCGTGAAGGCACGCCGAGCGGGTTGAGCACGATGTCGCACGGCGTGCCGTCCGCCATGTAGGGCATGTCTTCCACCGGCACGATCTTCGACACCACGCCCTTGTTGCCGTGACGACCAGCCATCTTGTCACCGGGCTGCAGCCGGCGCTTGACCGCGAGATACACCTTGACCATCTTCAAGACGCCTGCGGGCAGCTCGTCGCCTTGCGTGAGCTTCTTGCGCTTCTCTTCGAACGCGAGATCGAAGCTGTGCCGGGTTTGCTCGAGCGCGTTCTTGATGCTTTCGAGCTGCGCGGCCACGTCGTCCTCGGCCGGACGGATGTCGAACCAGTGGAATTTCTCGATCGAGTCGAGATAGGCTTTGTCGATCTTCGTGCCTTTGGCCAGCTTCTTCGGCCCCCCGTTGGCCACGCGGCCCACGAGCAGCTTCTCGATCCGGTCGTAGGCGTCGGCCTCCACGATGCGCAACTGGTCGTTGAGGTCCAGGCGGAAGCGCTTGAGTTCATCGTCGATGATCTGCTGCGCGCGCTTGTCGCGCTGAATGCCCTCACGCGTGAAGACCTGGACGTCGATCACGGTGCCCGAGCTGCCCTGCTCGACCCGCAGCGACGTGTCTTTCACGTCGGACGCCTTCTCGCCGAAGATGGCGCGCAGAAGCTTCTCTTCGGGCGTCAGCGTGGTCTCGCCCTTGGGCGTCACCTTGCCGACCAGCACATCCCCGGGCTGGACTTCCGCGCCGACGTAGATGATGCCCGACTCGTCGAGCCGGTTGAGTTGCTGCTCGGAGAGGTTCGGGATGTCCCGCGTGATTTCCTCGGCGCCAAGCTTGGTGTCGCGCGCCATGACGACCAGCTCCTCGATGTGGATCGAGGTATAGCGGTCCTCGGCCACGACCCGCTCGGAAATCAGGATCGAGTCCTCGAAGTTGTAGCCGTTCCAGGGCATGAACGCGATCAGCATGTTCTGGCCGATCGCGATTTCACCGAGGTCGGTCGAGGCGCCGTCGGCGATCACGTCCCCCTTCTCCAGCTTGTCCCCCTTCTTGACGATGGGGCGCTGGTGGATGTTCGTGTTTTGGTTCGAGCGCTGGTACTTGATGAGGTTGTAGATGTCCACCCCGACCTCGCCGGCCACGGCTTCCGCGTCGTTGACCCGGATCACGATGCGGGTCGCATCGACGTAGTCGACCACACCGCCGCGCTTGGCCACCACCACGGTGCCGGAGTCGACCGCAGCGACGCGCTCGATGCCCGTGCCCACCATCGGCTTTTCGGGCCGCAGCACCGGAACCGCCTGACGGGACATGTTGGCGCCCATGAGCGCGCGGTTGGCATCGTCGTGCTCGAGGAACGGAACCAGCGAGGCGGCGACGGAAACGATCTGAGCAGGCGAAACGTCCATGTACTGGACACGCTCGGGACCGACCAGCACCGATTCGCCCTTCTCGCGCGCCGAGACGAGCTCACCGACGAGGCGTCCTTCCGCGTCGAGCGTGGCGTTGGCCTGCGCGATGACGTACTTGCCTTCTTCGATGGCAGAGAGGTAATCGATCTGGTTCGTGACCTTGCCATCGACGACGCGGCGGTACGGCGTCTCGATGAAGCCGTATTCGTTCAGGCGCGCATACAAAGCCAGCGAATTGATCCGGCCGATGTTCGGGCCTTCAGGCGTCTCGATCGGGCAGACGCTACCGTAGTGGGTGACGTGCACGTCGCGCACCTCGAAGCCGGCGCGCTCGCGGGTCAAGCCACCCGGGCCGAGCGCGGAAACCCGACGCTTGTGCGTGATCTCGGCCAGAGGGTTGGTCTGGTCCATGAACTGCGACAGCTGCGAAGCACCGAAGAACTCCTTGAGCGCGGCCGAAATCGGCTTGGAGTTGATCAGGTCATGCGGCATCAAGGGTTCCTGCTCGGCCTGACCCAGACGCTCCTTCACGGCCTTCTCAATGCGCGCCAGACCGGTCCGGTACTGGTTTTCGGCCAGTTCACCCACGCAGCGCACGCGGCGGTTGCCGAGGTGATCGATATCGTCGACTTCGCCGCGGCCGTTGCGCAGATCGACCAGGATCTTCACGACGGCGAGAATGTCTTCATTGGTCAACACCATCGGGCCGGTCGGATCGTCACGGCCCACGCGGGCGTTGAACTTCATGCGGCCGACGCGCGACAGATCGTAGGTGTCCGGGTTGTAGAACAGGCGCTGGAACAGCGCTTGCACCGCGTCCTCGGTGGGCGGCTCGCCCGGGCGCATCATGCGGTAGATGGCCACCCGCGCGGAAAACTCGTCGGCGGTCTCGTCGGTGCGCAGAGTCTGGGAGATGTACGGCCCCTGGTCCAGCTCGTTCGTGTAGATGCAAGCCAGATCCTGAACGCCGGCGGCGCGCAGCTTCTTGAGCAAAGCCTCGGTGAGCTCGTCGTTGGCCTTGGCGAGAATCTCACCGGTGTCGGGGTCAACGATGTTGCGCGCGACGACGCGGCCGATCAGGAAGTCCTCGGGGACGCTGATGTGAGTCGTGCCGGACTGCTCGAGCTCGCGCGTGTGGCGCGCCGTGATGCGCTTGTCCTTGGCCACGACGACCTTGCCGGTCTTGTCGGTGATGTCGAAGCGCGCCACCTCACCCCGCAGACGCTCGGGCACGAACTCCATCAACGCGCCACTGTCCATCAGGCGGAAGTGGTCGTTCACGTAGAAATTGGCCAGGATGGACTCGGGCGTGAGGCCGATCGCCTTGAGCAAAATCGTGACCGGCATCTTGCGGCGACGGTCGACGCGGAAGTACAGCAGGTCTTTCGGGTCGAACTCGAAGTCCAGCCACGAGCCGCGGTACGGAATGATGCGGGCCGAGAACAAGAGCTTGCCCGAGCTATGGGTCTTGCCCTTGTCGTGCTCGAAGAACACGCCGGGCGAGCGGTGCAGCTGCGAGACGATGACGCGCTCGGTCCCGTTGATGATGAACGAGCCTTTGTCGGTCATGAGCGGAACCTCGCCCATATAGACCTCTTGCTCTTTCACTTCTTTGACGACCTTCGATTGCGCGGTGGAGGCCTCGCGGTCGTAGATGATGAGCTGAACCCGTGCCCGCACCGCCGAGGCGTAGGTCAAGCCGCGGGTCTGGCATTCGCGAACGTCAAACGCGGGCTTGGCCAGGTTGTACTCGAGGAACTTCATCTCGACGAAGCCGTTGTGCGAGACGATCGGGAACGCCGACTCAAAGGCCGCCTGCAGGCCTTCATGACTCCGCTTGCGCGGCGGCACATCGGCCTGGAGGAACGCCGTGTAAGCGTCCTTTTGCATTTGAAGGAGGTATGGAACCTCGAGCACGCTCTCGCGGGTGCCGAAACTCTTGCGGATGCGCTTGCGCTCGGTATAGGAATAAGCCATGGGTTCTCCGGTCAAAGACATGCGTCCTGGGGTCTTTGCGACTTGATGAGTCGAGCGGCGCTCGACGGTCCTTGGCGGCTGGCCACTACCAACCATTGGCGGACGGCCATGCATTGCACACGGCCCGAACCAAGACATCCTCTGCAGTCGGGGTCAGAGGACAGATGCAAGCCCGGCACGCCAGGCTTGCATCTGCACTCCAGGAAGACCAAAAGGCTGGGGCGCCCTGCCAGAGGGGCCCCAGCCTTTTTGGGCCGAGCCAATTACTTGAGTTCGACCTTGGCGCCAGCTTCTTCGAGCTTCTTCTTGGCGGCTTCGGCGTCGGCCTTGGCCACGCCTTCCTTGACGGGCTTGGGCGCGCCGTCGACCAGGTCCTTGGCTTCCTTGAGGCCCAGGCCGGTGATTTCGCGCACGGCCTTGATGACCGAAACCTTGTTCGCGCCGGCGTCGGTCAGGACGACGGTGAACTCGGTCTTCTCTTCGGCAGCAGCGGCACCACCGCCAGCGGCAGCGCCTGCGGCCGGAGCGGCCATGGCGGCAGCGCTCACGCCGAACTTCTCTTCGATCGCCTTGACGAGGTCATTGAGTTCCATGACCGTCATGCTGTCGAGCGCGGTCAGAAATGCGTCTTTGTCGAATGCCATTTTGAATTTCCTAACAATTGGTTGAAACGAAAGCCGTCGCGATCAAGCGGCAGCTGCCTCGGCTGCCGGTTCGGCAGCGCCTTCGCCCTTTTTGGCCGCCAACGCACCCAGCACCACGGCCGTGCGCGAGATCGGCGACTTGAGCAAGCCACACAGCTGGGCCAACAGCACTTCCTTCGACGGAATGCTGGCGAGCTGCTTCACGCCGTTCGCATCCAGGCTCTTGCCGCTGTAAACGCCGCCGCGGATGACCAGCTTGTCGTTGGTCTTGGCGAATTCGGCCACCACTTTCGCGGCGGCCACGGCATCTTCGGAAAAGCCATAGATCAGCGGGCCGGTCATCTGGTCCACCGCCACTTCGAACGGCGTCCCTGCCACCGCACGGCGAGCCAGCGTGTTTTTCAACACGCTGAGGCTCACGCCCTGCTTGCGCGCTTCGGAACGCAGCTTCGTCATGGCCGCGACCGTGATGCCGCGGTATTCCGCCATCACGAGCGTTTGAGCTTTAGCGGCGAGGCCGGTCACTTCGGAAATGACCGCTTCTTTCTCACTGCGATTCAGACTCAAGGTCTACTCCTTCAAATTGCGTCGGATGCCGACGGGCAACCGACACGCCTCATTGCAGCGACCAACTGTTTCGGGATCGAAATCCTCCAGCAGCGGGATCGCCATCTGCGTTGGCGGCCGAACGGCCATTAAGCATGTACCCCATGCGCCAACGGTCTCGGATGGCCCGACCCATCTCGTTCAAGCCGGGTCAGCCCACCACTCCGGCGCACGCTAAGGCAACACTGAACCAGTCCCTCACGCGCCGCGCATCCCAGCTGCGGGCGCGCGCCATCGCAGGAACTGATTCAGCGTTGCCCGAAAGGCACGCACCGAATTCCTTGCATCAGGCCTGCGCAGCCACCGTCTGCGGGTCGACCCGAACGCCAACACCCATGGTCGACGAGACGGCCAGCTTACGCAGATAAACACCTTTGCTGCTCGCAGGCTTGGCCTTGTTGAGCGCATCGATCAGCGCGGCCAGGTTGCCTTGCAGCTTGTCGGTGTCGAACGAACGGCGACCGATGGTCGTGTGCACGATGCCGGCCTTATCGACGCGGAACTGCACCTGACCGGCCTTGGCATTGCGCACGGCGGTGGCGACGTCCGGCGTCACGGTGCCGACCTTCGGGTTCGGCATCAGGCCGCGCGGACCCAGGATTTGGCCAAGCGTACCAACGACCCGCATCGCATCGGGGGCTGCGATCACCACGTCGAAGTTGATGTTGCCCGCCTTGATCTGCTCGGCGAGGTCATCCATGCCGACGATGTCCGCGCCGGCGGCTTTGGCTTCCTCGGCCTTGGCACCTTGGGCGAACACGGCAACGCGCTTGGTCTTGCCGGTGCCGTGCGGCAGCACGACGGCGCCGCGCACCACTTGATCCGACTTCTTGGCATCGACGCCCAGCTGGACCGCCACATCGATCGATTCATCGAACTTGGCCGTCGCGCAATCCTTGACGATGCTGAGCGCTTCGGGCAACGGGTACAGCTTCGTGCTGTCGACCTTGCCTTGGCAGGCCTTTTGGCGTTTGGTCAGTTTGGCCATGGCTTACACCCCTTCCACGTTGACGCCCATCGACCGGGCGGAACCCGCGATCGTACGAACGGCTGCATCGAGGTCGGCCGCCGTCATGTCGGGCATCTTGGTCTTGGCAATTTCTTCGAGCTGAGCGCGCGTGATCTTGCCGACCTTGACCGAATTCGGCTTGGCCGAACCCTTGTCGAGCTTGAGCGCCTTCTTGATCAGCGTGGTCGCCGGCGGCGTCTTGATGACGAACGTGAAGCTCTTGTCCGCGTAGGCCGTGATCACGACCGGAAGCGGCAGGCCGGGCTCGACACCCTGAGTCTGGGCGTTGAACGCCTTGCAGAACTCCATGATGTTGAGGCCGCGCTGACCCAGCGCCGGACCAATGGGGGGTGAGGGATTGGCCTTGCCAGCTGGCACTTGCAGCTTGACGTAGCCGACGATTTTCTTCGCCATGATGGACTCCTTGCGGGTTCAGGCGCCGCAGTGGTCTGCGGCTCCCCGGGGTTACGGCTCAACGATCAAACGGTCCGCGCGCCGAGCCGGCAAGCACGCAGACCCCAAAATCAGGCTTTTTCGACCTGGCCGAAATCGAGCTCGACCGGCGTCGCGCGGCCAAAGATGGTGACCGAGACGTGAAGCTTGCTCTTTTCGTAATTCACGTCTTCGACCGTGCCGTTGAAGTCGGCAAACGGGCCTTCCTTGATGCGCACGTACTCGCCAACCTCGAACTCGACTTTGTGGCGCGGCTTCTCGGTGCCTTCCTGCATCTGGCTGACGATCTTCTGCACCTCGGCTTCGGAAATCGGTGCGGGACGGTTTTTGGCGCCGCCCACGAAACCCGTGACCTTGTTCGTGTTTTTCACGAGGTGCCAGGTGTCGTCGTCCATCACCATCTCGACGAGGACATAGCCGGGGAAGAATTTGCGCTCGGTGGTGCGCTTACGGCCTTCCTTGACCTCGACCACCTCTTCGGTCGGAACCAGGATGCGCCCGAATTTGTCTTCCATGCCGGCGCGCTGGATACGCTCCCGAAGGTTGCGCTCCACGGCCTTTTCCATGCCGGAGTAGGCATGCACGACATACCAACGCATGTCGGGGCGCGCGGGCGCGGCGCCGGCCGTAATCTCGGACGAGGGTGCGTCGCCAGTCATTTTCTCCATCCCAGAATCAAGTCGTAGAGCAGCCATTCCAAGGTCTTGTCGGTCAACCAGAGAAACAGCGCCATGACGACGACAAACGCAAAAACATAGCCCGTCACCTGCAGCGACTCTTTCCGTGAGGGCCAGACGACCTTTTGAACCTCACGCCAGGATTCGCGACCAAAGGCGATGAGGCGGCGACCCGGCTCGGTCGTCAGAAACACGCCCGCCGCGGCCGCAAAAGCCACCAGCAGGGCCGCCCACTGAACGAGCCCCCCCTGTTTGGACAGAAGGAAAAAGGCGACGAAACCGGCCAAGGCCAAGACACCCGCAGCCGCGAGGCGGACCCGCTCAGCGCCGGAGTGGACGGTTTCAACGTCGTGAACAGATGCCATAGATACCGGCGCCTCGAGTGCGCCTCCGGTTCGAAGAATGTGTCGCTTCAGACATAGAAGCCCGCCAGACATCTGGCGGGCCATCGCGGAGCCACATTCAGGTGGCAGGGGCAGTAGGAATCGAACCTACAACCTTCGGTTTTGGAGACCGACGCTCTGCCAATTGAGCTATACCCCTATGCGAACGCTCCGATCGCTTTACTCGATGATCTTCGACACGACCCCGGCGCCGACGGTGCGGCCGCCTTCGCGGATGGCGAAGCGCAGGCCTTCTTCCATGGCGATCGGAGCGATGAGCTTGACGGTGATGGCGACGTTGTCACCGGGCATCACCATTTC